>NZ_JARJBD010000073.1:0-51966 GCF_029269925.1 Rhodococcus sp. T2V | reverse complement strand
GCGGCGCGGGCCGCGTCCCACGCCATGGCCGGAAGCGCGGAGCCGGGACCGGTCGTGACGACCGTGCCCGCGTCCGGCACGGCCGCCAGCGGGGTCCGGGGCTGCCACGGGGTGGGCATGTTCCGGCGGTGCGGATCCTCGCTCATGCTGTCGCGGAGCAACCTCATCGCGGACGCGCCGTCGGCGAGGGCGTGGTGGATCTTGGTGTAGATCGCGTAGCGGCCGTCGGCGAGGCCCTCGATCAGGTGCATCTCCCACAACGGCCGGCTGCGGTCGAGCAGCGTGCCGTGCAGCCGCGACACCAGGGTCATCAGTTCGGCCATTCCGCCCGGCTGCGGCAGGGCGTCGCGGCGCACGTGATGTTCCAGATCGACCTCGTCGTGCGGAAGAGTGTCCCAGCCCCACTGGCCGAGCGACGTCACCGAGCGGCGGGCCCGCTTACGGAACGGCGCCGCCACCTGGTCGCCGACCAGCGCCGCATCGAACATCGCTCGCACGTCGGACGCGGACGATCCCTCGGGTGGGGTGAACACCGCCAGGCCACCGACGTGCATCGGATGCTCGCGGGACTCGCCGAGCAGAAACAGTGAGTCGGTCGGCGCCATCGGGAACAGCATGTGGTGTCCTTACCGTTCCCGAAACGGGATCTGCCTGCGCGGATCCGTTCCCCCCGGAACTGTCGTTCATGTCGATATTGCCGTGTGTAAAAGTAACGTTTAGGTGTGGTTCATATCACAAACCGGTCTCGCTGTTTCAGTTTTACAGCACAGCCACCGTTTCCGCCACACACGCACGATCGCACCCCTGCGATCAGACGCCCGTGTATACGGTCTTCCCCCACGTGTAGAAGTCCACGGCGCTGCGGCCCTGCTCCCGGAACGTGTTCGTGGACGAGTCCTTCACCCCGCCGAACGGCACGTTCAGGTCCAGCCCGGCCGTCGGGCGGTTGATCTTGACGACGCCGGCCTGCGCCCGGGCGGCGAAGTCCGTCGAGCGCGCCAGGCTGTCGGTGCAGATGCCCGCGGTGAGTCCGTAGCGGGAATCGTTGACGGCGGCGAGCCCGGCCTCATAGTCGGCGACCTCCAGGACGGCGACGACCGGCCCGAAGATCTCGTCCGTGACCGCCGGATCGTCGAGCGGCAGATCGGTGAGCACGGTGGCCGGGAAGAAGAGCCCGGCGGACGGATCGCCGGCGTCCTCGCCGTGCCGCAGTGTGGCGCCGCGCTCGACCGCGGAGCGCACCGCCGCCCGGTTCTGCTCGAACTGCGCGCGGCTCACCACCGCGCCCATGCGGGTCGAGTCGACCGAACCGTCACCCGGAACATACCGCGCGGCCTCCTCGACCAGCGCGTCCACGAATGCTTCGCGGATCCCGGGGGTGACATACACGCGGGACGTCGCCGTGCAGGCCTGCCCGGTGAGCCCGAACGCGCCCGCAGCCACCACCTGTGCGGCGTTCCGGGCGTCGTCGAGCACCAGCACCGCGTTCTTGCCGCCCATCTCGAGCTGTACCCGGGCCCGGCGCGCGTTCAGGACGTCCTGCAGCCCCAACCCGACGGTGGTGGAACCGGTGAAGGACAGCCCCGCGACGCGGGGGTCGCGGGCCAGGGCGTCACCGACCACCCGCCCCTTGCCGTGGACCACGTTGAATACCCCGGCGGGGAGACCGGCGTCGTGCAGGGCGCGGGCGAGGTGGGTGGCCGACAGGGGCGTCAGTTCGGCCGGCTTGAGCACCACGGTGTTGCCCGAGATCAGAGCGGGTGCCGTCTTCCACGCCGGGATGGCGATGGGAAAGTTCCACGGCGTGATGAGCCCGAAGACGCCCAGGGGCTCGCGGCGGGTGGTGATGCTGGTTCCGGGCAGCCCGCTGGGGAGCACCTCGCCGGTGGCCGCCCAACCGAGGGACCCGAAGAACCGCAGTACGTCCACGGCGCGCGTGACCTCGCCCCGGGCCTCGGCAAGGGTCTTGCCTTCTTCGCGGACGAGGTCCGCGGCCACCGCGGAACCCCGTTCCTGCAACAGGTTTGCCGCCGTGATGAGGATGGCGCCCCGGGCGGGTGCGGGGAGCGCGGCCCAGGCCGGCTGTGCCGCGGCGGCGGCCGTGACGGCGGCGTCCACCTCGGCGGTACCACCACTCGGCGAGTAGGCGACGAGCTCGTTCGGGCGGGCCGGGTTCCAGCGCGCGGTGTCGGCGCCGCCCAGCCATTTGCCGTTGACGAGGTGCTGCGCGGTCGGGACGTCGTTCCGGATGTGTGAGCCGGTGGGCTCGGTGACGGTCGTGGTCATCGTGTCTCCTCGGGAGGTGGAGGGCTGCGTTCTGCCCTAGAGGCTGCGGATCAGGCCGCCGTCGCAGCGGAGTGCGACGCCGGTGATGTACGACGCCGGGGCGCTGCACAGGAACGCGGCGGCAGCGCCGAATTCGTCGGGGTCGCCGTAGCGGCGGGCCGGGATCGTCTTGCGCGATTCGATTTCGATGTCGGTGACGGTGACACCTCGGCGCTTGGCCGCGGCGGCGTCCAGCTCGGCCACCCGGTCGGTGGCGATCCGTCCCGGCAGCAGCAGGTTGACGGTGACGCAGTCGAGGGCGACCTCGGCGGCGAGAGTCTTGAGGTACCCTGCCAGGGCCGCGCGACCGGTGTTGGACATCGCCAGATTAGGCAGGGGCGCAGCAACTCCGGAGGAGCCGATGGCCAGCACCCGGCCCCAGCGACGCTCCCGCATGCCAGGGAGGACGGTCGAGACGAGTGCGTGGTGCGGGCGGAGCAGGATGTCGAAGGCCGCCGCGAGATCGTCCGCGCCCAGGGTCGCCGCCGCGCCCGGTCTGGGCCCGGGCCCGTTGAGCACCACGATGTCGACCGGTCCCAGTTCCGCCTCGGTGCGCTCGACGGCGGTCGCGGTGCCGTCCGGGGTGCTCAGGTCGGCCTCGACGGCGATCGCTCCGTCGAGGGATGACGCGATCTCCTCGGCACGCTCGCGCCGCCGTCCGGTGATCGCCACGCGTGCGCCTTCGGCGGAGAGGGCCCTGGCGACGGCGAGGCCGAGGCCGCCGGTGGACGCTGCGACGAGCGCGGTCTTGCCGCGGATTCCGAGATCCATCAGATCCTCCCGGCGGTGAGCGTCTCGATGGCCCGCGAGGCCTCGGCCAGATGCGTTGTCAGACTGTCGCGGAGCACCTCCGGGAACGGTACGGCCGGGGCGCGCACCGCCGAGTCCCGGATCAGTCCGCGCTGTAGCAACAGCTCCTTGCGGACGGCGAGGGCGATCCTGGCCTGCTGCTCGAAGTTGACGAGGGGCAGGAACGGTTGCAGGACTTCGCGTGCGGCCTCATATCCGCCCGTCTGCCAGGCCCGGACACAGGCCACCAGCGCTTCGGGACAGGAGAATCCCGTCATCGCGCCCGCCGCGCCGGAGGCCAGTTCGTCCAGGAGGCCCTGGCCGCCGAGTCCGCCGAAGACCGAGACGTCGACGGCGGCGGTGAGTTCGGCGACGGCCACGGACGTCGGCGGTGACTCCGCCTTGACGGCCGCGACGAACTCGCAACGCCGTACGACTGCGGCCAGCGCGGCGGTGCCGATGGCTACGCCGCTGGCCGCGGGGTAGTCCTGCAGCACGATCGCGGCGCCGGTCACTCCGTGCACGGCCTGCAGATGGTCGGTGACGACGTCGGCGTCGGCCGAGTTGGCCTGCACCATGAACGCCCGGATCCGCTCGCCCGCCGCGGCGCGGGCGGCACGGATCTCGTCGACGACCGGGCGGGTGGTGAGGGCGGTGACACCCACCACCAGCGGGAGATCGGAAGCCTCGGTGACGGTTTCGAGCACGAGGGCTCGTTCGTCCGTGGACAGTGCCGCGGCTTCACCGAACACTCCGAGCACCGTCAACCCGACGGCGCCGATCCTCTCGTAGTGCTCCACCAGATTCGCGAGGCTGTCGGTGTCGACATCCTGGGTGCTGCCGATGAACGGTGTGGCGACGACGCCCCACACCCCGTGTTCCAATGATTCGCGCATGGTTCTTCCTTTCCGTTCGAGCTACGCGCCGGACCACACGGGCGCGCGCTTTTCCTGGAACGCCAGCACGCCTTCGGCGGAATCCTTGCTGTCCAAGGCGTCCATGAGCGCCGGAAGTCGCAGCCCCCGCGCCTCGGCGGCGGTGAGATGGGCGGTGCGCGTGACCATCTGCTTGACGGCCCGCAGTGAGGTGGGCGCACACGCCCGGATCTGGTCGAGCCAGCGATCCACGGCGGCGTCCAGCTCCTCGGCCGGCACCACCTCGTTGACGAGCCCCATGGCCTGCATCTCGGCGGCGTCGGCCTTGCGTCCGGTCAGCAGCATGCCCATGGCCTGGGTGTAGGGAACCCGGCGCACCAACTGGTGGATGCCGCCGTCGAGGGCCAGCCTCCCGACCCGCGGCTCCGTCAGCCCGAACCGGGCGGTGTCGGCGGCGACCACGATGTCGGCGCCCAGAACGATTTCCATGCCACCGCCCAGTGCGTAGCCGTTCACCTTGGCGATCACCGGAACATCGAGGGTGGTGCGCAGGCTCAGTCCGCCGAAGCCGTTGGCGTCCAGTTCGGCCCAGTACTCCAGTCCGGTCTTGTCCACCGCGGCGGAGCTCATGTCCGCTCCGGTGCAGAAGGCCTTCGGGCCGGCGCCGGTGACGACGACGGCGCGGATGCCGCGGTCCCGCTCCAGCTGTTCCCAGATGCCGTTCAGGCGTGCCGTGGTGGGACCGTCGACTGCATTCAGCACGTGCGGCCGATTGATCGTCACGGTGGCCACACCGTCGTCGACGGTGAGGATGACGTCGTCACCGTTCTCGGTCGTGCTGTCGGTCATGCGAGGACCCCCAGCGCCACGAGACGCGCGATCACGTCGTCGTCGAATCCGTGTTCCCGCAACACCTCGGCATTGTGTTCGCCGAGGCGGGGTGCGCTGTGCCGGATGGACGGTGGGGTCGCCGAGAGCCGGATGGGGGCGTTCAGCATCTTCACCGTGCCGACAGTGGGATGTTCGGCTTCCACGATCATGCCGTTGATGCGGGTCTGCTCGTCGGCCAGCGTCTGCTCGAGGGTGTTCACCGGGGCGTTCAGCAGACCCTCCTCCTCGAGTCTCGCCGTCCAGTACTCCGTGGTGTTTTGCGCGAAGCGTTCCCGGAAGATCGCCTGCAGTGCCGGTTTGTTGTCGAATTGGAGTTCCTTCGTGGAGAACTCCGGTCGGAGCGTGAGGTCCTCGTCCAGGCCGAGGGCGCGGGAAATGTGCAGGAGCGGGTCGGCCGTGAATCCGCCGACCATGCAGACGGCGCCGTCCGTGGTGGGGAACACGCCGGTGAACGGCATTGCGCCCCAGTTGACCTCGTAGCCACGGTTGAGTTGCATGCACGCCTCCTGCATCTGCATGTGCAGCATGGAGTCGTACATGGTGACCTCGACCTTTTGCCCGGTGCCGTACTGCTCGCGGGCGCGCAGCGCCAGCAGGATCCCCTGCATCAGGTGCATGCCGGTGGTGTAGTCGCACAGGGTGGTCGGGTAGACGACGGGCGGCGCGTCGTCCGATTCGCGGCGCCACATGACGCCGGAATACGCCTGCGCGATCGCGTCCTGACCGCCCTTGTGGGAGTACGGACCTTCGGTGCCGAAACCGGTGCCGGACGCCCAGATGATCCCGGGGTTGTCCTTCTTCAGCTCGTCGTATCCGAAGCCCATGCGTTCCATGACGCCGGCCCGGAAGTTGCTGACCACCACGTCCGCATCGCTCATGACCTTGCGCAGCACCGCCCGGCCGTCCTCGGTGCGCGTGTCCACGCTGATGCTGCGCTTGTTGCGGTTGATGGCCAGGAAGATCGGGTTGTCCTGCCCGTCCGGGTCCGGGAACGAGTTGCGGGCGATGTCACCGGCACCGGGGCGCTCGACCTTGATGATGTCGGCGCCGTAGTCGCCCAGCATCTGCGTCGCGCTCGGTCCCATGTAGACCTGGGTGAAGTCGACGATCTTGACGCCGGTCAGCGGAAGCTGCGGGCCGGCGGGAGCCGGGTCGGGGGTGGTTGTCGTCGGGAAAGTCAGCTCTTCGGTGATGGTGCTCATGCCGGGACCGTCGCTTCCTGGTCGAGGGTGGCGTTGGCGGAGGGGATGTCGCCGGGATCCGCGCCGTGGCTGCGCATGCCCGCCTGGATGTCGAGGGCGGACACGGAGCGGACGGTCACGCCGTCCCGGACGGCGAGGGCGGAGGCGACACCGACCGCCTGGCCCATGGCCATGCAGGGCGGGATCTCGCGGGACATCTTCTGGGCGTCCGGTGTTGCCGAGTAGTGGCGTCCGGCCACGAGGAGCTGATCGACTCCCTTGGGGAGCAGCGCGCGGTACGGGTAGTAGTAGTCGCGTCCGCGGGCGACGGAGTCGGCGAAATGCCTGCGCGTGGTGACGTCTTCCTTCGTCATGACGTACTCGCCTTGGAGGAGGCGGGTCTGCCGAACACCCAACTGCGATGCGACGTCCACGATGTAGCAGTTGCCGAACCCGGGGAGGTGCTCCTTGACGTACTCCACCGCCTCGGTGATGCGGTCGCGGGCCGCGAACTCGGCGGCCGTGAGGTCGCCCGGGTCGGTGCCGTCGAATCCGCTCATGTGCGGGGCGTTGCACCAGACGACGCCGTCGAGCGGTGTCTTGAGCCACCACAGTTCCCAGGCGCCGCCGAGCAGCCGCTTGATCTTGCGGTTGATGGCCCGCGCTTCCTTGGGGTTTTCCTGTTCGAAGCGCTCGGCCGCTGCCGTGTCCACGCCGCCCAGCCGGAAGACGAGGGTGGTGATGTAGCTGTCCTTGATGTGGGAGGCGCCGGCGCGGGAGGCGACGTCGATGTCGCCGGTCGTGTCGATGACCACGTCCGCCAGGAATGCCTGCGGGCCGGACTTGGTTTCGCACACCACGCCTTTGACCACGCCGTCGTCCACGACGGGACGGGAGAACCAGGTGTGCAGTCGGAGGTTGACGCCGGCCTCGCGGACGAGGTCGTTGGAAACCCGCTTCCAGCCGTCGGGATCGAATGCGGCGGCGTAGCAGATGGGTTTGGGGTTGGTGTGGGAGTGGAAGTCGAACGTTCCGTAGCGGCCCCACTTGTTCCACAGTTCGGTGGAGGTGGTGCGGTCTTCTCTCGGCGGGACGACGGCGAGGCCCAGTGCCTGGAGTCGCTCCACGTATTCGGAGACGATGCCGGTGACGGTGATGTCCTGTCCGTTGATCATGTCGTCGAGGACGAGCACCATGCCGCCGGACGCGAGGCCGCCGAGCGACGAGTAGCGTTCCAGCAGGGTGACACTGACACCGGAACGGGCTGCGGTGACGGCGGCGGCCACGCCGGCGGGGCCACCGCCCACCACGAGCACCTGGGAGCGGTTGACGACGGGGGCACCGAGGTCCTGGCTGGTGACGCGCAGATCGAGAGTGGTCATGGGAGTCCTTACTTTCCGACGAAGATGCCGTTGGCACGGCGAGCAAGCAGATAGAAGACGATGCTGAGGATGGAGAGAACGGCCACGTACACCGGGAAGATCCAGTTGGCGTTCACGGATTGGAACCAGACGAGCAGGTAGGACGCGGTGCCGCCGAAGAGCGCCACACCGACGCCGTACCCCAGTGACACCCCGGCGCCCCGGCAGTTCTTCGGCATCAGCGACGTGCTGACCACGTTGTAGAGGGTCATGTTCAGCACCAGGACCACCGAGCCGCCCAGCAGCACGACCGCGAAGCCGACGATTCCGGGTTGGACGTACATCAGCATCAGGAAGATCGCCGGGACCGACAGCGCGCGGGTCCAGAGGAACCAGCGCGACATGGACTTGCCGTCCGTCAGCTTCCCGACCACCCAGCTGCCGATGACCAGGATGACACCGAGTGCCGTCGTCAGGGCGAATACCGCGGTGGGATCTTCCTTGAAGTTGCTGCGCGCGGTCGCGGGCAGCCCGACGTTCCACGCGTAGTTGTAGGCCTGGGCGGCGCCCACCACGAAGATGATGGCGAGGACGCTGAGCCAGTGTTTGCGGACGCCCGTCCACACGGCACCGGTCGTGTTGTCCGACAGTTCCTCCGGGCGCATGGTCTCGGGGAGTGCACGGCGGAGGTACACGACGACGATGCCGAAGACGGCGCCGATGACGAAGGGGATCCGCCAGCCCCATTCACCCATGGCGGTCCCGCCGACGATCAGGCTGCACAGGAAGCTGACCAGCGACGCCAACAGCACACCGAGGTTGACGTAGAACGACATGACGCCGGCGACGAGGCCTTCTCGTCCGACCGGGACGAGTTCGACGGCGTGGGCCGTGGAGAGCGGCGCCTCGATGCCGGTGGAGACGCCCTGCACGATGCGGCACGCGACGAGGATGGCTCCGGCCCACGCGCCGATGTGAGCGTAGCCGGGGGTGATCGCGATGATCAGGGTGGTCACGGCCATCGTGCTGATGGAGATCAACATGACCCGGCGTCGGCCGATGCGGTCCGCGAGTGTTCCGAGCATGACGCCGCCCAGCGGCCGGAAGGCGAAGCCGACGGCGAAGACGGCGAGGGTGTTCAGCGTGGCGCTGAGGGGGTCGGTGGAGGGGAAGAAGTTGGGTCCGATGAACGCCGACAGGAGCCCGAAGACCATCCAGTCGTACCATTCGAGGGCGTTGCCGAGGCCGAGGCCGAGAAGGCCTTTGCGGACCTCGGGGGTGAGTTGTTGATGCCTGCTCGGTGCTGTCACAGTGGTGTCTAGCAATGGTCTTGTCCTTACGCTGGCACCTCGAGGGTGCAAGAGGGTATGACGCATCACGGCAACGCGACGCGTTGTGTCCGGCCGGGGAGACGGCCTGACGGTAAGGAGGTTGGGCTGACGGCAGGCGGTGGACGCCGGGCACCACGGTGTGGTGCGTCAACCCAATTCGCTACGCATACCTCTTCGTAGCTGTTCTGGTACCGGGGCGGATGTGCGCCGCGGTCACCACGCGTGTGGTGCGTTGACCCAGATCGCTACGCATACCTCTTCGTAGCTGTTCTTGTACCAGTGCGGAATGTCCGAGGAGAAGGTGATCGAGTCACCCGCTTCCAGGGAATGGCATTCCCCGTCCAGATAGATGTCTTTGCGGCCGGCGAGGATGATGCCGAACTCTTCGCCGCTGTGCCGGAACGGGGTTGCGCTGGTGTCATGTCCGGGCGGAGTTTCGATCCATTGCGCCTCCAGTGCGCCGCCGCCCAGTTCGGGGGTGAGCAGCTCGTAGACGGCTTCCCCCATCGACTTCTTCGTGACGCCGACGAGGTTGCGCCGCTCGTGTTTTCGCACGACGGGCGACGTGGTGTCCGGTTGGCCGATGAAGAATCTGCCGACCGGGATGTCCAGCCCGTGGGCCAGCTGGGCGAGTGTGGTGAAGGACGGATTGGCCAGACCACGCTCGATCTGACTGACGATCGCCGGGCTGAGTCCGGTGATGTCCGAGAGCTGCGCCAGGGTCAGGCCCTTCTCCTTGCGCATGGTGCGAATCTTGTTGCCCACGGTCGTCAACAGCGCACTCGTCGCGGGAGGAGTGTGTGTGGTGCTCTCCGCCGTCATCGGCTTTTCCTCCCGCTGGGTGACCTGACTCACAGAACTATAGTGAAGATCTTCAGCGAGTCAATGGCTCTTCTTAAATATTCTGAAAAAGTTCATTGGATCCGTGATTTCCGAGGTCGGCCAGGGGTGTCTCCGGTGCCGGCGCGCCAACTCAGTACACGTTGATCTCGGTGGTGCTGGGGATGTGCGGGCGGTCGGTGGTCAGCGTGACCTCGACGCGGCCGGATCCCGTCTCGAGGTGGGCCCACGGTTCCGCCGGGAAGTCGAGCAGCCCGCCACTGACGTCGGCGGACCACGAACCTGCGGCGCCGGTTTCCAGGTTGCGCCAGTGCAGCGTCGCGACTACCGAGCACAGCACTCCCGGCGTCGTCGACACACCGACGAACGTCGCGTTCAGCCGGACGTAGACCAGCCCGGGCAGCGCGTCGGTGGCAACGGTGACTCCTCCGATCCGGCCGCCGCAGGCAATGCCGTGAGCTACCGTCGCGGTGTCCGGGATGTTCACCCACCTGTCCTGGGTCTGGTCCGCCGCGGCTGGAGCGGCGGCACCGAACAATCCGGCCAGCGCCAGTCCGGTGATCGCGATCGACTTGCCGAGCGTAGGAAGAGGCATGGTGCTCCAGATCGCTGTCGGTCAATGGTTCCGACGGTACCTCGGAAACCGAGCGTCGGCGTCGAACCTGTAGTCACTCCGTGGTGTGATCGAGTCATGACCGAGGAGAATGGGATTCCCACCATCGTCACCGCGAGCCGCGTCATCACTGCCCCGGCGCGGGTGATCTTCGAACTGATCGCCGACCCGGCGCAACAGCCGCGCTGGGACGGCAGCGACAACCTGGCCGAGGCCGCGCCCGGACAGCGGGTGCGCGCCGTGGGCGACGTGTTCACCATGACACTGACCAACGCAGGCATCCGCGACAACCACGTGGTGGAATTCGAAGAGGGGCGTCTGATCGCCTGGACGCCTTCGGAGCAGGGCCATCCACCGCCGGGGCATCTGTGGCGCTGGGAACTCGAGCCGCTCGACGAGAGAAGCGTTCGGGTCACGCACACCTATGACTGGTCGCGCTTGGCCGACGATCCGAAACGCCAAGAGCGTGCCCGCATCACCACCTCCGACTGGCTGCTGGCGTCGGCGGACCGGCTTGCCGAACTCGCCGAGGCGAGCGACGGGCAACCACCCGTCTGACAATCGAGGCCTGTCGGCGGCGGGCAGTGTGCGCCACGCCGCCGACGGCTCCGAATTACCGCCCGGGGACGACGGAGATCGTTCCCTGACAGACGGCGTTCTGGGAATTGACGAACCACCAACCCGCGCCGGTCTGGACGGTGACGGTGAACGACACCGTTCCGGTTCCCGTCCAGGTCCGGTTGATCGGGATTCCCGGCTTCTGCTGCCACGCCGCCTCGTCGCTGACGCTGTGGCCGGTCGTGCCCGTCGTCGTGTTGTGCCAGTCGACCGACACCCGCGTGCCGTACCAGTTGATTCCGATGCTCGGGATCAGACCGCCGGGCGGCGTCGGCAGTTCGTTCCCGCCGCTGAGCAGGATCGCCGGCTCCAGCGCCGACCCGCCCGGTCGCAGCGACTCCCCGGACGAGGCGTTGACGGTCCACGTGAACGGCGGTGCCCAGACGAGAGGATTCGCGCTCGAGCACGTCATCGTCGTCGATGTCGGTGGTGCGGGCTGAGCATGTGCGACCGCACCCCCTCCTGCCACGACGGCGGTTCCCAACCCGACAGCAGTGAGTGCCGCAGCGCATGCGCGGCGCCCCAACTGGTTGCTCATGAGCCCTCCCATTTCTTCATTCCCCGAGACTCGAGACGTACCTCGCCCCCTGGACTTTCGGCGGCGGACAAGAATTCGTTACAGATCGTGCGAGTCGGGCCTCTCTCACGCACACGTATTCACTAGTTCCGGGCCGGTGGCAGGTCGCGTTGCACCAACAGCAATTCGGAGGCGGCGATGACACCGGGGAAGTAGAAGTAGCCCTCCGGGGACTGGACTAGATCGGCATCGTCGATGCCGTGGACTTCCCACACGTCCACTGCTCCACCGGTGTTGTTCATCCGCACGAACCAGTCGCGTTCCCGCTCGCCTGCAGCGAGGAAACAGCCCTGTTGCTCGGGGCGGTAGCTCCCTGCGATACCGCGAGCCGCACCCATCCGACTCCAGTCCAACCCGTATCGGGAAATGGATGCACGATTCAACACCGAGGTGACGTGGTAGCGGGGTGGCATTCACCCAAAGTAGCTCGGAACATGACCATTACACAGTGAATTTCGGTCCCGACCGGATGCCGGAAGCGGCAGCGGCGTGGCAATTCTCGGCCGGGTCCTTCAGTTGGATGCTGACGCAAGATCGCTCGCTGTCAGCGCGAGGATGTCGTCGGCGTGGCTGACGGCAATGAAATGACCACCACCGCTGACCGGGTGCCAGACGGCGCCCGGGGTTCGATCGGCCACCGTCTTGTTGATGATCTCGGGGACCAGAGTGTCTGCACTGCCCTGCCAGAAGTGCACCGGGCGTTTTACTTTGGTCATGTCGAACGGCCAGGCCTCGTAGAGCATCGTGGCGTCGACGACGAGTCCGTCTGCGCCGTGACGAAAACACTCCCGGCTTGCCTTCAGAAAGGCTGTGAGGACGTCCTCGTCGGCCAGTACCTCCTGGTCTGCCGCGCACGCCGACTTCGTGATCGCCTGCCCGTAACGATCCTCGAAATGTGTGGCACTCATGCCTAGCAGTTCGTACATGAGCGTGAAACCGGGGTGGAAGTGCAGCGCCAGGCGACCGCCCAGCGCGTCCACACTGCTCAGATGCTTCGCGGCCCAGTTCGCGCCGAACGTTCCGTAGTTGCCGCCGGCGATGCACACGACGCTGACCAGTCGCATCGGGTCCAGATACGCGGCCGCCGCCAGGGCCCACGGCCCGCCCTCGGACCAGCCGGTCACCGCGAACCGGTCGGCGTCGAACGAGTCGGCCAGCAGCAGGAGGTCGTCGGTCCAGCTTTCGAAGGTGCGCCCCGGCTGGAGGTCGGACCGGCCGATCCCCGGCCGATCCGCGCAGACGAATCGCAGTCCGTTGGCCTTCGCGTACGAGTCGAACAGATCGGCCTCCCATCGGCTCGACGGTCCGCCGTGGTTGTGCAGCACGAGCGGCCCGCTCGGGTCACCGGCTTCGAGATACGTGATGGTCCGGCTGCCGATCCGGATGCTTCCCTCGCTGGTCACGTGGACTCCTCACAGTGTCGGCCCGACGCCGAAACCGGGTGGGCGGCGTCGAAACTGCAGGTACTCGGATCTTTTCCATACTAGGCTCGACGGGTGGCTCGTCCCGAGTAGTAGGGGGTTTCCGGCGTGGTGCAATCGACGGAGCGGCACGGCGTGCGTAGGCGCGGCGGTCGCGGATCTCTCGCTCTCCTCTCGATCGTCCTGGCCGGGGTCGTGCTCGCGGCGGGGTGCGGGCAGCAGGACTCCGGGTCCGATGCCGAGTCGCAGCAGGACCAGACGACGTCCGAGGCGAACCTCTTGCCCGAGGACGTGGTCGTCGCGCTGGACGGAGTGCAGAGCTACTTCCCTGAGATCGAGCGACAGACCGCGACGGGTGAGAACTCCACGGCGGCCGACGCCCCCGACGCGACGCGAATGGTCATCTACGAAGGCGGCGACGGGCGAAGGGTCACCATCTCCGTGGATCACTATGCCAGCCCCGACGCGGCCTCCACCGCATTCGAGCAGGCGATCGACAAAAGCGAAGTCGTTCAGGGGTTCACACCGCTGCCGGCGCCGACCGACGTCGGCGACAAGGCGTTCGCCGGATCCGTGACCCAGGGACCGGACACGCACATCGGGTACGGCGCGCTCGCCGGTGATTATGTCGTCGGGGTGACGTCGGCCGGCTATCCGGCCACCCCCGAGAACGTCGACAAGCTGACCGGTCTCACGCGCGACGCGGTCGCGAAGGCCACCACGGCATAGCCCCGCGCCAACACCGCGTCAGGATTGCGGTCGCCGGAGTCAGATCGGCGTCAAGGCCCGCCGAATCCTCGCGCCACGGGGGTAGGACTGGAACTGAATCCCCGAGTCGGCCCACCCACGGCCGTCGACGGATCGAGGAGGTTCCGATGTCGCTTCATCTTCCCCACCTGTTCGCGCACGAGCAGTCGCGGCAGGACACGCTGCTCGACCTGTCGGTCCTCGGCGCGACCGGCCCGGGCATCGAGGATGCGCTGCGCGCGGTGATGGACCAGCCGCAACCGCGGCTCGTCGGTTTCCGCTGCGCCGCGGATTCCGAAGCGATCGACGACGCGATCGGGCTGATGGAACAGGTCCGGCGCGACTACGGGGTGATCCTGACCGAACTGGTCCTGGCGGACGAGGATCGTGTCGATCTGCGCGAGGCCGTCGACGAGGCCCTGGACGAGGCCTGCGCCCGGAATCGGTTCCCCCGCCCGAGTGTCGTGTTCACCGGGCGCCCGGCTGTTTCCGCCTTGACGAAATCTTGACGCAGTCACCCCTTGCGCCCGGTTGAACGCGCGTTTAGCGTATTAAACGTGCGTTCAACCAATGCCGCTTTCGGGGTCCCGCAACCCGACCTGACCACCCGCGCCCGAGTGCGCGACGCGGCCATCACGGTGTTCGGCAATCACGGTTTCGGCACCGGAGTGCGGGCGATCGCCACCGCCGCCGGGGTGTCACCCGGCCTGGTCATCCACCATTTCGGTTCGAAGGACGGTCTGCGCGCCGAATGCGACGAGCACGTCCTGCGGATCATCCGGGAACAGAAGGCGGAGGCCATTTCGACGCCCGGGCCGGCGGGAGCCATGCAGGCCCTCGCCGACATCGAGCAGTACGCCCCACTGGTCGCGTACATCGTGCGGAGTTTCCAGGCGGGCGGAGGTCTCGGCGAATCCCTCTTCGAGCACATGGTGGAAGACACCACCCAGTACCTCGAACTGGGAGTGGCGACCGGAAGTGTCCGGCCCAGCCGCAACCCGGCGGCGCGGGCCCGCTACCTGACCCTCTACAACGTCGGCGCGATGCTGCTCTACCTGCAGATGCGCGCCGACAAGGAAGTTCCGCTCGATTACGCCACGGCCATCCGCGACCTCGCCACCGACGTCACGCTGCCCGCCCTCGAGATGTACACCGAGGGTCTGCTGCCGGATTCGTCGATGCTCGAGGCATATCTGGCCACCGAAGACGGCGCCGCGCAGGCGGGTGCGGCACCCCCAGAACATACCGACTCCCCGAACTAGGAGCAGCTATGAGCGCGATCATCGAAGTGCGCAACCTGGTGAAGACGTTCGGACGAACCCGGGCGCTGGACGGACTCGACCTCGAGGTCGGCGAAGGGGAAGTGCACGGGTTCCTCGGGCCGAACGGGGCAGGCAAGTCCACCACCATCCGCGTCCTCCTCGGCAGCCTGCACCCCGACAGCGGTGAGGCCACCGTGTTCGGCCGCGATCCGTGGCGCGACGCCGTCGCACTGCACCTCGACATGGCGTACGTCCCCGGCGACGTGACACTGTGGCCGTCGTTGTCCGGCGGCGAGACCATCGACCTCCTCGCGCGGATGCGCGGCGGACTGGACGAGACCCGCAAGCGGGATCTGATCGAGCGTTTCGACCTCGACCCGCGGAAGAAGGGGCGAGCGTATTCGAAGGGTAATCGGCAGAAGGTGGCCCTGGTGTCGGCGTTTTCGTCCGATGCCCGCCTGCTGCTGCTCGACGAGCCGACGTCGGGCCTGGATCCGTTGATGGAACAGGTGTTCCGCGAGTGCGTCGCCGAGGCCCGGGACCGCGGGGTGACGGTGCTGCTGTCCAGTCACATCCTGTCCGAGGTGGAGGCGCTGTGCGAGCGGGTGACCATCATCCGGTCGGGGCGGACCGTCGAATCCGGCACGCTGGCGTCGATGCGGCACCTCAGCCGAACGTCGATCACCGCCGAACTTCTCGGTGATCCCGGCGATCTGAGTCGCATCGACGGCGTCGCGGACATCCAGTTCGACGGGACGACGCTGCACTGCCAGGTCGACAGCGAGCATCTCGGCCAACTCATCCGGGTGCTCGGCGACACGGGGGTGCGGAGCCTCGTCAGCAAGCCCCCGACCCTCGAAGAACTCTTCCTGCGGCACTACGAGATCGACGACGGCCCGACGGCGTCGTCCGACACAGTGGAGAAGGTGCGGGCATGACTACCGCAACGGTGTCCCGGTTCCGGCCCGTGGAACCGGCGCCGGTATCTTCCTCGGATTTCACGGGGACGCTGCACTTTCTGCGGTTGTTCCTGCGCCGGGACCGGATCGCGCTGCCCCTGTGGGTGCTGATCTTCGCGTTCGCACCCGCCTTGTACGTCGCGAGCATCGCCGACATCTACACCTCCCCGGCCGACCTCGCGGAGTTCGCGGCCACCACGGCGGCCAGCCCCGCTCAGATCGCCATGTACGGGCCGATCTTCAACTCCAGCCTCGGTTCGGTGGGGGTCTGGAAGGCCGGCATCTACTACACGCTGATCGGGCTGGTGGTCATCCTGACCGTCATCCGGCACACCCGCGCCGAGGAGGAGACCGGCCGGGCCGAGCTTCTCGACTCCACCGCCGTCGGACGGTATTCAGGCCTGACCGCGGCGCTGATCCTCGCCGGTGGTGCCTCCGTTGTCACCGGGATTCTCTGTGCGGCAGCGCTACTCGCCCGCGACCTCCCGGTGGGCGGCTCGGTGGCCTTCGGGACGGCGCTGGCCTGCTCCGGTCTGGTGTTCACGGCGGTGGCGGCCGTGGCGGCCCAGGTGAGCACCGGCGCCCGCGTCGCGCGCGGCATCGCGTTGACGGTGCTGGGCGTCGCGTTCGCGTTGCGCGCGATCGGTGACGCCGGCAGCGGGGCCCTGTCGTGGTTCTCGCCGCTCGGCTGGGCCCTGCAGATCCGTCCGTATGCCGACGAACGCTGGTGGGTCGTCATCCCCAGCCTGATCACGGCGGCCGTACTCACCTGGGCGGCATACGCTCTCCTGCGCCGTCGCGATGTCGGCGCCGGCCTGATCGCCGAACGGCCCGGTCCCACCGACGCGTCGCCCGCGCTCGCCGGAACCCTGGGACTGGCGTGGCGGATGCACCGCGGCACCCTCGCGGCCTGGACCGCCGGGCTCGGACTGTACGGACTGCTGATCGGCAGCGCCGCGAACGGCGTCGGCGGCCAGGTCGGCAACAGTCAGACGATCCGGGACATCATCCTGCGAATGGGTGGGTCGCAGTCGCTGGAGGAATCGTTCATCGGCTACGCGTTCACCATGCTCGCCATCGCCGCCGCGGCCTACGCGATCTCCGCGTCGCTGCGCCTGTACTCGGAGGAGAACGCTCAGCGTCTCGAGCCCGTGACCGCCGGTTCCGTCGGCCGGGTCCGGTGGGCGTCGAGCCACATCCTGTTCGCGTTGCTGGGTCCGGCGGTCGCGATGGTGGTGGCCGGGGTGGCCGCCGGGCTCACCTACGGCGCGTCCGTCGGCGACGTGGGTGGGGCCCTGCCACGTGTGGTGGGGGCGGCGCTCGTGCAGCTTCCCGCGATCTGGATGTCGGCCGGAGTGACGGTCCTGCTGTTTGGTGTCGTTCCGCGATTCACGCCGGTGGCGTGGGGAGTGCTCGTCGCGTTCCTGCTGATCTTCATGGTGGGGTCGATCGCGCAGTTCCCGCAGGCGGTCCTGAATCTCGAGCCGTTCAGCCACGCTCCGAAGCTGCCGGGCGGCCCGTTCGAATGGGCGCCGATCGGGTGGCTGCTGCTGATCACGGCCGCGCTGATCGTGTCGGGTGTGGCGGCGTTCCGGCGGCGCGATCTGCGCTGATCCCCGGCCGGTGTGCACACTGAAGGCATGGCACGTGTGCACACCGGCGAGTCCGTCCTGGCCCGGACGGTGCGGATCGTCGAATCGTTCCGTTCCGACGATTCGCTGCTCACGGTGTCCGAGATCGCCCGGCGGTCCGGTCTCCACATCTCCACGACGTCGCGGCTGATCGACGAACTGGTGGGATGTGGCTGGCTCGAGCGTGAGGACCGGAAGGTGCGGATCGGCGTCCGCCTGTGGGAGGTCGCGTCGCGGGCGTCCCCGACCCTCGGGCTCAGGGAAGCGGCGATGCCGTTCATGGAGGACCTGCACGCCGTCGTCGGGCAGCACACGCAACTCGGTGTCCTCGAAGGCGACGAGGTGTTGTTCATCGAGCGACTCACGGCGCCCGGAGCCGTCGTCAACTACACGCGCATCGCCGGCCGGATGCCGCTGCACGTCTCTTCGTCCGGGCTGATCCTGCTCGCGCACGGACCGTCGGAGCTCCAGGAACGGATCCTGGGGGAGCCGTTGAAGGTGTTCACCGACAAGACGATTCGTACCCCACGACAGTTGCGGGGTGTGCTGGCGGACGTGCGCAGGCACGGCTACATCCTCTGTGCCGGCCACCTGTACCCGGACACGACGGGTGTCGCGGTTCCGGTGCGGGACGGCACCGGCAAGGTGGTCGCCGCGCTGTCGGTCGTCGTGCCGAACGACGAGAAGGCGTACGCGCAGATCCCCGCGCTGCAGGCGGCCGCGAAGGGCATCACCCGGGTGATGGCGGCGGCGCCGACGTGAGGCACGCCCAGACACAGACGCCCACGGATTTGCCGGAATCCGATGCAATTGCGTGGGCGGATGACCAATATCTGTGACGCTGTGTGGGCGGTGGACTATCCGCCCCGCCCGTGCCACGGTGGAATCGGAACCACTTCTCCCGGAAAGCGCAGCGCCATGGAAAGCACCTCTCGACCAGACCCCCTGGAATGCCCGGACTGCCACGCCCTCACCGCGGACCTCGAGGCCCACAAACACTGGCACTCCCGGCTCGTCCACGACATCGCCACGGCGGTCGACAAGGACATGAACCGGCGGGCCCACACCGTATAGGACGGCCGACGGTCAGCGGCGGACTCGACCTGATCCTCGACGGACTCGAGCGGCGGTCGAGCGGGCTGTCCTGCGCGCTGAGTGACCCCGGTTACGGCCTCGACTTTCAACTATTGAAAATGCTCTGGCGGCTCGGCCCCGGCTCGGAAGATCCTCGAACAAACGCGAGATCGAGGAGTCGAGATGCCACAGAACCCGGTTTCTTCCCGTGCGCCAGCGGACGCGGCGCTGCGAGTTGTCGCCAAAGAGGTTGTCGCGGAAGGTGTCGTAGCGCTGACCTTGCGGCGCCCGGACGGCCGGCGGCTGCCGGACTGGGCGGCCGGCGCCCACATCGACCTGATGCTCCCGAACGGGCTGACCCGCCAGTACTCGCTGTGTGGTGACCGTTGGGACGCGCACACCTACCGGGTCGGGGTGCTGCGGGAACCCGCCGGCCGCGGCGGGTCCGCGTACGTCCACGACGAACTGGCCGAGGGCGACCTCGTCGGGGTCGGCGGCCCGCGCAACAACTTTCCGCTCGTCCCCGCGCCGAGGTACCTGTTCGTCGCCGGCGGCATCGGAATCACACCGCTGCTGCCGATGATCCGCCAGGCGGAACTGATGGGAATCGACTGGCAACTCCTGTACGGCGGCCGCACCCGGACGTCCATGGCGTTCCGGGACGAGCTCGCCGGCTACGGCGACCGGGTGGTCGTCGTGCCCCGGGACGAGCAGGGTCATCCCGACCTGCCCGTGTATCTCGCCGCCGCGGCCGCCGCCGAGGCGAAGGTCTACGTGTGCGGACCCGGGCCGCTGCTCGCGGCCGTCGAAAGCTGTTGCGCCGACTGGCGTGTGGGCTCGCTACGGACCGAGCGTTTCGTGCCGCGGGACCGGGGCGCACCGCTGCGCGACGAACCGTTCGAGGTGGAACTCGCGCGCTCCGGCCTCGCGGTGACGGTGACTCCCGGCGCCAGCGTCCTCGACGCGGTGCAGGCGGCCGGGGTCAACGTCCTGTCCTCGTGCCGCGAGGGCACGTGCGGGACCTGCGAGACCACCGTCCTCGCCGGCGCCCCCGACCACCGCGATTCCGTCCTCGACGACGACGAGCGATCCGCAGGCGATTGCATGCTCATCTGCGTCTCACGGTCGTGCTCCGACCGTCTCGTGCTCGACCTCTGACCCACCCATACGTGACACACCCAGCGAAGGGATTTCCCGTGACGATGTTCGCCCCCGCCCCCGCATTGCCGGTCAGCGACGCCGACCCGTTCGCCCTCGACGTCCTGCAGGACCCGTTGCCGTTCCAGGCGGACCTGCGGGATGCGGGCCCGGTCGTGTACCTGCGGCGCTACGACGTCTTCGCGCTCGGCCGCTACGAGCAGGTCCATGCCGCGCTGACCGACTGGCAGTCGTTTCACTCCGCCGCCGGGGTCGGGTTGAGCAACTTCCGGTACGAGACCCCGTGGCGGCCCCCGAGCATCCTGCTCGAGGCCGACCCGCCGCACCACGACGCCCCGCGGGCGGTGCTGAGCAAGATTCTGGGTCCGCGCGCACTGCAGAAGCTCAGGGCGTCGTGGATTCAGGACGCAGACATTCTTGTCGACCAGTTGCTCTCGAACACAACCGAATTCGACGCGGTCACCGACCTCGCTGCCGCGTTCCCGCTGCGGGTCTTCCCGGACGCCGTCGGCATCTCCGGCACCGGACGGGAGAACCTGCTGCCGTACGGGGACCACGCCTTCAACAGTTTCGGTCCGCTCAACAGCCTGGTGGAGAAGGGGGCGCCCCGGGTGGCCGAACTGTCCGGCTGGGTCAACGAGCAGTGCGTGCGCGACGCGCTCACCGGCGACGGCTTCGGTGCGCAGATCTGGGCGGCGGCCGACCGCGGCGACATCACGCACGAGCAGGCGCCGCTCGCCGTGCGCTCGCTGCTGACGGCAGGAGTGGACACCACGGTCAACGGGCTCGCGGCCGTGCTCTACGCGTTCGCGCGGCATCCGGAGCAGTGGGCGAGGCTGCGCGAGAATCGCACGCTGGCCCGGACGGCGTTCGACGAGGCCGTGCGGTGGGAGTCGCCGGTCCAGACGTTCTTCCGCACGGCCACGCGTGACACCGAGATCGGCGGCACGGTGATCCCCGACGGAATGAAGATTCTGATGTTCCTCGGCGCCGCGAACCGTGATCCGCGCAGGTGGGACGATCCGGACGCGTTCGATCTCGGCCGGAATCCGTCCGGGCACGTGGGGTACGGGATGGGCATCCACCAGTGCGTCGGCCAGCATGTCGCGCGCCTCGAATCGGAGGCGTTGCTGACGGCGCTGGCATCCCGGGTGGAGTCGCTGGAGATCGCCGGGCCGGTGCGCCGTCACCTCAACAACACGCTGCGGTCGTGGGAATCGGTGCCGGTCCGGGTGCGGCTCGCCTGACCATACGTACGTATGTATTGACGGTGGCCGGAAACCTCGCCGATATCCCAGACCGACCCGCCGCGAGTGAGCACCCGCGGCGGGCCGGTCTGTCGTAGCTGGTTACGACGTGTCGGAGGCGGACTCGTCGATGTCGAAGAGTTCGCCGATCAGACCGCCCAGGAATCGCCGGTGCTGCGAGGACACCTCGGCCGCCGCTTCGCCGTTGCGGGTTGCGCACAGGTCGATCAGTTTGTCGTGGTGTTCGATGGCGTCCTGCCAGCCGCGGAGGCTGGAGAACTTGCGGTAGTAGATCCGGTGGATCTGCGGGTGCACCTGGTGCATGAGCCGCTTGAGCAGTGGGTTGGCGGCCGCCTCGACGATGATGCCGTGAAGGGTGTCGTCCGCGGCGAGAGCGGCACCGATGTCGTTGGCCTTGATCGCCTGCGCGAGGTCGTCGTTGGCGCTGCGCATCACGGCGATCATGTCGTCGGTGAGGTTGGGAACCCCCGTCTTCACGGCCAGCTGGTCCAGAACTTCCATCACTGCGAGCGTTGATTCGACGTCGGCGCGGTTCAGCGGGGTGATCCGGGTGAAGGCGGCGGGTTTGGCCTCGACGAGTCCGGTGTCGATCAGCCGTGCAAGCGCCTCACGGACCGGGGTCCGGCTCAAGCCCAGATGTTCAGCCAGTTCGCTGTCTTTGACCTTGGATCCGGGCGCGAGTTCACCGGTGACGATCGCGTCGCAGATCCGCTCGAACGCGACGTCGCTCATGCGAGGGCGCTCCACCGGATTATCACGCAACATACTGGATACTGTAACGCTGCACTCTGCACGCTCCTGGGGGCTGCGTGGGCGAGTGCCGGGCGCCGTGCCGTGAACATACCGAGGACGTCTTCCGTCGGGCAACCAATATATTGGATGTGGTGTACTGTTCGACAAGCGGCGATCGACCTCATAGACCCTGTCGAGTAGAACGGCGAAATAGGTGCTGGTGGAAAAGTTGAGCGACAGCGATGTGCGGATCGAGCACGACTCGATTGGAGATCTGGGGGTACCGGCGCGGGCGTACTACGGCGTCCACACCGCCCGCGCGAGGGAAAATTTTGCCATCACCGGGTCTTCGATCGGTCAGTACCCGGCGCTGGTTGCATCGCTGGCGACAGTGAAACAGGCAGCCTGCCAAGCGAACCGGGACCTGGGTCTCATCGACGACCGGCGCGCCGATGCCATTGTGGCCGCGTGCGCGGAGATCCGCGGCGGGGCGCTGCTCGACCAGTTTCCGATCGACCCGATCCAGGGCGGAGCGGGTACTTCGTCGAACATGAACGCCAACGAGGTCATTGCGAATCGTGCTCTCGAGATCCTGGGGTTCGGACGCGGCGCCTACACCGAACTCGACCCCCTCACCCATGTGAACCTGGGGCAGTCCACCAACGACGTGTATCCGACCGCGATCAAGCTGGCGCTGGTCGAGCATCTCCGACGGTTGATCGCGTCGCTCGGCCGGCTCGCGGAGTCGTTCGAGCGCAAGTCGATCGAATTCGACGACATCGTCAAGATGGGTCGCACCCAGCTGCAGGACGCGGTACCGATGACCCTGGGCCAGGAGTTCGCGGCCTATTCGATCATGTTGAACGAGGACTGCGCCCGGCTTTCCGAGGGAGCGCTTCTGCTGTTGGAATCCAACCTCGGTGGCACCGCCATCGGCACCGGGATCAACGGTCATCCCGAGTACTCGGCGCTCGCCTGCAACTATTTGCGTGAGTTGACCGGCGAACCGGTCGTGCCGGCAGGCAACCTCGTCGAGGCAACCCAGGACTGCGGAGCATTCGTCCAGGTCTCCGGCATCCTCAAGCGCGTCGCCGTGAAACTGTCCAAGACGTGCAACGATCTGCGGCTCACGTCCTCGGGGCCGACGGCAGGGCTCGGCGAGATCAATCTGCCTCCGGCCCAAGCCGGTTCGTCGATCATGCCCGGTAAGGTCAACCCGGTCATCCCCGAAATGGTCAACCAGGTCGCGTTCGAGGTGATCGGCAACGATCTCACGGTCACGATGGCCGCCGAGGGCGGGCAACTCCAGCTCAACGCGTTCGAACCCGTGATCATCTACAGCCTGTTGCGCTCGACGACGCACCTGGCCGCGGCAGCGGACACCCTGGCTGTGAAGTGCGTCGACGGGATCACCGCGAACCGCGACCACCTCGAGCGGGGGGTGCGGCGCTCGATCGGCATCGTCACCGCGCTCTCGCCGTTCATCGGGTACACCGCCAGCGCGGACATCGCCAAGCGCGCCCTGGCGACCGGGGCCTACGTCGGCGACCTCGCCGTCGACGACGGTCTGCTCACCCAGGCGCAGGTCGACGACATCCTGTCGCCCCCGCGCCTCGCCGGCCTGCTCACCGCGCCCACCGTGGACCGAGAATTCACCGCCCTCGACCCGGTCAGCGGCGTCGCCGCGCACTGACCGGCGAATCCACCCGCACCATCGAGAGAAACGAGAAACGGATGACCCTCACACCTCCGGCGCACGGCGTCGTAGTCCCCGCGGCACATGCGCGCTCCTGGCTCCTGGTCGCGGGATCGCGCCCGGAAGAGTTCGCCGCAGCCGCGAACTCGGCGGCCGACGCCGTCATCTTCGACCTCGAGGACGGCGTCGTTCCGGCGTCGAAAACGCGAGCCCGCGACCATGTGGCCGGCTTCCTCGCCGGCGGGGGTGCCGGGTGGGTGCGTATCAACAATGTCACCACCGCGGACTGGGCCGATGATCTGGACGCGATCCGCGGGCTCCCCGGCCTGCACGGCGTGATGCTCGCCAAGACCGAATCCGCGGACCACGTCGACCGCACGGCCGCCGAGCTGCCGCAGACGCCGATCCTCGCCCTGGTCGAATCGGCGCGGGGCGTCGAATTCGCGTTCGACATCGCTTCGGCGGACGCGACGACCCGAATAGCGTTCGGCACCGGCGACTTCCGCCGGGACACCGGCGCCGGCGATGCGCCCGACGCATTGGCGTACGCGCGGGGGCGACTCGTCGTCGCCAGCCGCGCCGCCGGGATCTCCGGTCCCATCGACGGCCCGTGCCTGACGGGCGAACCCGATCTCACCGACGCCTTGGCCGTCACCAGGACGATGGGCATGACCGGCAAGCTCTGCATGCGTGCCGGCGACACGGCGACCGTCAATCGTGAACTGTCCCCGCAACACACCGACGTGGCTTGGGCCACCGAGGTCATCGCACAGCTCGGCGCACAGGGCGAGAACGTCGCCGACGGCAGCGACCTCCCCAAACTCGCTCGCGCCTTGCGAATCACCCACCTGGCCGACGTCTTCTCGGTGTCGGCGTGAGATTGTCGTCCGTCGACTCCGGCCAGTCCCGGTCACGGGTGTAGAGCAGTTCCGCAGCGCGCACGGCGAGCCAGAGTTCGGACAGTGAATTGGTGTCCGCAAGGTCGCGGGACGTCAGCGCCTCGACCTTGCGGATGCGGTACATGACCGTCTGCCGGTGAATGTGCATCGCCTGCGCCGTCTGCTGCCACGACCGCTGGTTCTGCAGGAACGCGTCGAGCGTCTCGACGAGTCTCGAGTTGTGTTGTTCGTCGTAGTCCAGAACCGGGCGCAGGATCCTGTCCACCAGGGTTTGTGCGTCGGCCACGCTCGACAGCCCGACCCACGGGACGGCGCTGCCGTATCGGGAAACGATCGTCTCGCGTCGTTCGGCGATCGACAGTGCCCACACGGCCTCCCGGGCCGCGTCCTGAAAACGTGCGAGGGACCCGAGGGTTCGGCTGATGCCGATGTGGGCGGTCGGGCCCAGTGCGCGGGACAGCACGGAGTCGGTGTCCGGGCCGTCCGGCACCAGGACGTGCGCGGTACCCATGCGCACCAGGCACAGATACGGAAGGGTGTGCCGCCACAGCGAATTGTGCAGTTCGAGCATCCGTTCCGGCTCTTCGCTGCGCGCCGCCACCAACACGGCGGACTCGGGTTTCACGCCGAGATCGGCGAGCTGGGCGGTGACCCCGGCGATATCCATGCGTCCTTCGAGCATCTGGGTGAGAAGCCCTGAACCGTAACGGCGTTCGTGTTCGAGCATCAACTGTGTCTGGGACAGTTCGATGGCGACCACCGTGGCGGCGTGCTGGAGTTGGATCGGGTCGACGCCGACCCGCGGATCGCTCAGCGTGACGAGTGCGGCGCCTGCGTGACGGGGGATGTCGGTGAGCATCGCCGCCCGGTCGCCGACCGACGGAAGTCCGTACGCGCCGCCCGCCACGTTCTTCGACGCCTCGGACAACGCCACCACGGCGTCGCTGATCGTCGGGTCCAGCGGGGTCGTGCCCGGAAACCAGGGCTCCCCGGTGGCGCGGTCGCACACCTGAATCTCGCAACCCAGTTCGCGCGCGAGTGCAGACAGAAGGTCGGCGGGCGCGGCGCCGCGGGCGGTGTGCCTGCGGATCAGGTCGTAGATGCGGACGGTGCGACCGAGTCGTTGTGACTGGTCGACGAGGGTGGCTTCGGCCACCGACCGGGAGATGGCGACGAAGGGGAGGGGGTACCGGATCCACAGGACCGGGAAGCCCAGTTCGTCGCTGGTGCGTGTGAATGCCGCCGTCAGGCGCGGGCAGTACATGTTCTCGCCGATACCCAGCCCGGCTACTCCGGCGTCCGCGAGGTGCCGGACCAGATCCGCCTGCTCCTTCGCCGACTTCGGGAACGACATGCCGTTGGTCATCAGGAACTCGCCGCCGGTGACCCATCGCCACGGTTCGGGCAGGTCGGAGGTGTGGGTCCAGGTGACCTCGCGACCGAGACCGGACGCCCCGGAATACACGTCCAGGCGCAGATGCGGGATCTCGACGAGCTCACCGACGGTGATGGCCACGGAGCCTCCTCTGCGTCAATGCCCAATCATGTTTGTGCGATCGAATAAAGCGTAACCACCGGTTTTGCGCATTGGCTACTCGTGCTGCGCCGGAACGGCCAGGCACTCTGTGTTGGACGTCACAATCGGCAGCACCCGCACTTGATCCAGTCCAGGAGCCCCAATGACAAGTACCGGTCATCTCATAGACGATGCACCGTTGACCTCCTTCCACAAGAAGCTGACAGCGTTCTCCTCCGGCGGGCCGTTCATCGACGGCTTCGCGTTGTCGATCATCGGCGTCGCGCTGATCACCCTCGAACCGGCCATGGATCTCAGTGCCACCGAGATCGGTCTCATCGGCGCGGCAAGCCTGGTCGGCATCTTCGTCGGCGGCGGTGTGTTCGGGTACGTGACGGACAAGATCGGCCGGCACGTCATGTACATCGCCGACCTCGTCGCGCTCGCCGTCTTCTCCGTCCTCTCCGCGTTCTGCGGTGAGGCCTGGCAGATCATCCTGCTGCGGTTCCTGCTGGGTGTCGCCATCGGCGCCGACTATCCGATCGCCACGTCGCTGCTCGCCGAGTTCCTGCCGAAACGGCAGCGTGGCCGGCTGCTGGGCGCCATGTTCGTGGTGTGGGCCGTCGGCGCCGCGGCCGCGTACGTGGTCGGTTTCTTCGCGAGAGGCCTCGGACCCGACGCGTGGCGCTTCCTGCTGGCGAGCCCGGCGATCTTCGCGATCATCACGCTGCTCGCCCGGATGGGCACCCCGGAGTCTCCGCGCTGGCTGATGAGCAAGGGGCGGATGGCGGAGGCCGACGCGTCCATCAAGCGCGTCTTCGGCGAGCAGTACGGCGTCGCCGACCTTCCCGAGGAACCCGTCGTCAGCACGTCCTTCTTCCGGGTGTTCCAGAAGCCCTACCTGCGACGCACCATCTTCGTGGCGATCTTCTGGACGGCCCAGGTGATCCCGCTGTTCGCGGTGTACACGTTCGCCCCCGACCTCCTGGAATCCTTCGGGCTGTACGGCGACGCCAACCTGTACGGCGGCTCGCTCCTCATCGCGATTCTGTTCGTGGTCGGCGGCATCCCCGGACTGTGGCTGGTGGAGAAGATCGGCCGCCGGAAGTTGCTGATCGGCTCGTTCGCGATCATCGTCGTCGCCCTCGCCGTGCCCGCACTGATTCCCGACGTCTCGGCGAAGATCTTCTTCCTCGCACTCGCGGTGTTCGCCATCAGCTCCGGTGCCTCGAGCTTCCTCGAGGTGGTCTACCCGAACGAATTGTTCCCCACCGAGGTTCGGGCCACCGCGGTCGGTATGGGCACGGCGATCAGCCGCATCGGCTCTGCCGCAGGCACCTATCTGATGCCGATGGCGCTGGTGACGTTCGGAGCCGGCGGGGCGTTGATGATCGGCGCGGTGGTCACCCTGGTCGGACTCGTCGCCTCCATTTTCCTCGCGCCGGAGACCCGCGGCGCGTCGCTGTCGGACACCGCGTCGAAAACCGAGTCGGAAGAAGTAGAGAAGTCCGCCGATCCCGACCCGGCGCCCGTGACCCGCGCCTGACCTGACAAGAACCTTCCCGAGTACAGGAGAGACAGCCATGCCCCAGCCCAGAGAATCCCTCGTCGGTGCACTGCCCGCAACCCAGGTTCCCCGTTACGCCGGCAAGGGCACGTTCGCCCGGATCGCCGACATCCACGAGGTCGACGACTACGACATCGCGATCCTCGGTGTTCCCTTCGACGGCGGCACGTCGTACCGGCCCGGCGCCCGGTTCGGTCCCATGGCCGTCCGGCAGGCGGCGCGTGCGCTCCGCCCCGGCTATCACGTCGAACTCGGCGTCGCACCGCTCGAAGAAGTGCAGGTCGTCGACGCCGGTGACGTGACGGTGACGCCATACGACATCGGCGAGGCCTGCCGGCAGATCGAGGCACACGCCGCCGAGATTCTCGGCGGCGGCGACCGCAAGATCGTCTCGATCGGCGGCGACCACACGATCGCCCTGCCGAACCTGCGGGCGCTGCACGCCAAGCACGGACCGATTGCCCTGGTGCACTTCGACGCTCACCTCGACACCTGGGACACCTACTTCAACGCACCGGTGACGCACGGGACGATCTTCCGGCGCGCGTTCGAAGAGGGTCTCCTGGTCGAGGACCACTCCATCCACGTCGGAATCCGCGGTCCGATCTACGACCAGGCCGACCTGAACGACGACGCGCGGATGGGATTCCGGATCATCCGCGCGGGCGATCTGGACGTGATGGGCATCGAGGCGGCCGTCGACGTGGTCCGCCGGCGCGTCGGGGACGTCCCGGTGTACGTGTCGATCGACATCGACGTCCTCGACCCCGCATTCGCCCCCGGAACCGGCACGCCGGAGGCAGGTGGCCTGACATCCCGCGAACTACTCCGGATGCTGCGCCAGCTGACCGGGCTCAACGTCGTCGGCGCCGACGTCGTCGAGGTGGCCCCGGCCTACGATCACGCCGAGATCACCTGTGTCGCAGCCGCTACCGTGGTATTCGACCTCGTGTCGCTCATGGTCGCGGGTTCACAGCGCGACACCGTGGCCGCGGCGGCCGAAGCCATCGGCGCGTCGGTGCCGAGTTACTGAGAGCCCGAAGAGCGGCGCCCCGGAGACGGGGCGCCGCTTCGCTGCGCGTTCCCGCGCTGTGACCGCGGCGAGCGCGAGCGCGGCGGCAGTCCACCGGTGCAGGAAAGTGCGGACCACGCTTTGCGCGCGAGTACAGCATGAAATCGCGACCGTTGTAGGTTCACGATCAGTGTGCCACGGCTGTCAGGTGAGTCTATTTTCCGCGCGAGCCGCTGCAGGTTGCACGTCGACCGGTACACCCGAGAGCCACGACATGAAGCTCAGGGGTTCGTAGGTGCCTACACCGCTGGGCATCAGGACATTACAGTTCACACCCGGCTTCTTCATCGCGGTGCGTTGGGTGGTGGCGCGCGCTGTGCCGTAGCCGTGGCTCATCGCCACGACACCTGGCCTCAGGTCATCGTCGATGAGGACTCGGGCGTCGATCTGGCCGTACTGGGTGGATACGCGGACGGCGTCGCCGTCGAATATGCCGCGCGATGCCGCGTCCTGTTCACACATGTGCAGCGGGTTGTCGCGGTTTCGGCCGCGTCGATACCGCGGGATATTGACCAGCCAGCTGTTGTTCATGTAGGGCGTGCGCAGGCTGATCATCTTGAGTGTGTCCGGCGGTTCATTCGACAAGGTCTCGAAGATGTCGGCGCACCGCGCGATGAGTCCTGCCTCGGTGAAGGCGGGAGGGCAACAGTCGATCAGGTGGTCCGGGTGCTGCAGGCACTGTTCGAACAGGGAAGCCTTGTCCTTCTCCGGGAACATGACGGTGTTCGACGGGCTCTGTCGCATGGCGTCGACGCTCAGGCCTCGCATGCTGAGGACCGCGTCGAACAGGAAGGTCGCGTCGGCAGCGTCGGGGTTGGCATCCAAGGGGGAGCTGATGCCCATCTCCTGCGCGATACGTGCCAGGATCCACCACGCATCGCGGCGGTCGTGGGTCGGAGCCACGACCGCGTCGGTGTAGACCACGTGAGGCTTGGACTGCATGCCGGTTCCGGCGAGGTTGATGTCCGGTCGCTCCAGCCAGTCCGTCACGGGCAGGATGTAATCGCACATTTCACCGGTAACGCTGCGGTAGATGTCGATGCTGACAAAGAGGTCGAGCTTTTCGAAGGCGGCCCGCAGCCGTTCCTCGCCACCCGCTGTGATGAGTGGGTTCCCGCTCCACAGGATCAACGCACGGATGTCGCCGTTCTCGATCAGGTCGGCCAACAGGGTTGCGGGCAGTTGCGAGTATCCGACAGGATCGGGAAGCTCGAGGGGGCCGACGGAGGTCTCGATGACCTGCATTCCCGTGAGCGGGGGGCAGGCATCGATCAGGCCTGTGGGTTTGAAGGTTCCGCCCTCGCGGCCCAAGTTTCCGGTGACGAAGTTGATCATCTCGGTCAGCCAATAGCACAGCACGCCCTGGCGGCTTTGGTTCACACCTGTCGACATGTAGACGATTGCCGAAGGGGCAGCGCAAATTTCGGCCGCCACCTGCTTGGTCATGGCCGCGGAGATGCCGGTGACGTCCTCGACACTCTCCGGTGAGTAGGCCTTGACGAACGTCATCAGCTCGTCGAGGTGCTTGCCTTTGGTGCGCACAAGGTTCTCGTCGATCCCGCCCTGCAGGTGGATCTCGTGGAGCAAGGCTGCCAGGAAATATGCGTCGGTGCCCGGCTTGATCAGCAAGGTCGGGCCGGTCTCGGTCGTCGAGGACTCGACCCGTCGCGGGTTGACGAACCGCACCTGGCCGCCCCGCTCGACGATCCGCTTCACCACATCGAGGTTGTCCTGGGGAGCCGACATCATCGACCAACGCGATACCCGCGGGTTGGCACCGATGCACAGCAGATAGTGAGTGTTGGCGAGATCCGGGATCATGAACGAACTTGTCGACCCGTAGACGTGTGCGGCGCCTGTGGTCTTGTTCGCCATGTCCTGGGTGCTTCCACCGAAGCGCATCTTGGTTCCGACTGCGTCGAGAAAGGGGTCGTAACAGATGAGGCCTGCCGAATCGAAGGTCGAGGGGTTGCCGTGAAACACGGCGATGGTGTTGGGGCCGTGTTGTTCGCGGATGTCGCGGAGCCGGGAACCGATGTCCTGTAGGGAGGAGTCCCAGTCCGCCCGGACGAAGTTTCCCTCGGGCTGCGACTTGTCATTGGTGCGTCGCTGCGGCCAGTTGGCGCGGTCGGGATCGTTGTGGACGTCGAGGTATCCGAGTCCCTTGTGGCAGGCGGTGCCGCCTGTGGGGTGGCCGGGGGTGGGGCGGAGTTCGATGACTGTGCCGTGGTCGTCGACTTCGGCGGTCACCGGGCAGTTCGGCTCGCAAATGCGGCAGAAGGTGGACTTCGTCTGAGTCATGGGGTTTCTCCAGCGGTAGAGGCGGTGTGGAGGAGGTGGCGGCGTTCGGTGATCTTGACCCGGGGTCGGCCGTGCAGGCGCCCTTCCGCGCGCTCCTCGCGGTCGATGGCGAGCCAGCCGCCCCAACGAACGACGGAGGCCCTCTCGCGGACTCGTGCGAGGGCGGCGTCGGCGGACAGCGCAGTCGGTGTGAAGTGTCCTGACGCCACGTCGTCGAGCAGGCAGGCGACGGTTTCGGCGGCGCACTTCTTGTTGCTGCCGATGATTCCTTGGCAGCCGCGTTTCACCCACCCCGTGACGTACACGCCCGGGAGGGGGTTGCGCTCGCTGTCGGTGACGCGGCCGTGGTCGTTGACCACCACACCACGCGCATCGTCGAACGGTATGCCGGGGAGCGGGCTGCCGCGGAAGCCCACGGCGCGGAACACCAGGCCGGCATCGAGCAGGTGGGTTTCCCCGGTCGGTTGTGGGCGAACCCTGCCCCGCTCGTCGCGTTCGAGCCGGTTGCGCATCACCTCCATCTGCTCGACCCGGCCGCTTCCCAGCAACTGGACGGGCGATTCCAAGAATCGCAGCATGATCCGCCTGCCGGCCGAAACCTGTGGGCGCTCGATGAGCCGGTGGAGGGTGCGTAGTTTCCGGCGGATCTCGGGATCGTGCACTTCCCGCTGGATCGATTCCTCGCTCGGCAGCCCGCGGTCGTCGACCACCGTGTCGACACCGTCCAGGTGCTCGAGTTCCTCCAACTCGGGGTTCTTGAACGCCGCCTGCCGGTGTCCGCGGCGCCCGAGCACCACCACTTCCTTGATCCGGGACCGGCGCAGCGCGTCGAGTGCGGCATCGGAGATGTCGGTGCGTTCGAGTTCGGCGGTCGGCATTGTCAGGATCCGCGCCACATCGAGCGCGACGTTCCCGTTGCCCACCACGACAGCACGGTCGGCGGACAGGTCGATGGGCAGGTCGGTGAGGTCGGGGTGGCCGTTGTAGAAGCCGACGAACTCGCGGGCGGACCAACACCCCGGAAGGTCCTCACCCGGAATTCCGAGCCGCACGTCGCCGGTGCCTCCGGAGGCGTAGAGGACGGCGTCGTACCACGACGCGAGCTCGGCATGCGCGACGTCGGTGCCGATCTCGACGTTACCGAGAAAACGCACCCGTGGGTCCTGCAGCAGGTAGGCGAAGTGCCGGTCGATGACGAGCTTCTTCTCCGGGTGATCCGGCGCGACTCCCAACCTGGCCAGGCCCCACGGGGTAGGCAGGCGCTCGTACAGGTCGACCTCCACCGCACTGCGCTGTTGCTCGAGCAGGTGTTCGATCGCATACAGCCCGGACGGGCCGGCGCCGACGACGGCGATCCGCAGCGGTTGTCCCACCATGTCAACCCCTGGCTTCGAAGTATTCGCGGTTGACGTCCGCGTAGTGCGCCCACTGCGGAGGCAGGTTGTCGTCCTCGCGGATGGCCAGCACCGGGCACACGTCTCGGCAGGCACCGCAGTTGATGCAGGCATCGGGATTGATGTAGAGCTGCTCGACGTCGTCGAAGTCGGCATCGTCCGGACCCGGGCTGATGCAGTTGACCGGACAGATCTCCAGGCAGGAGTAGTCCGCAATACACGGTGCAGCGATCACGTGAGCCATATGTCTTCCTGTTTCTCGTGGTTGTGTTGCGTCTCAGCTATACCGACGGGTTCCTTTGCGGCTGTCGTGACTGCATCGGTCGCCGTCCGTGCCTGAAATCGAGTTCTATTGTGTGAGAGACCAGGTGACCTGTCCGACATGCTGGCTGCCTGAGGGTGAAGGAGCGCTGGCAAAGCCGCACAGCCGCGCGATGTTTCGATTGTCGCTGTCACGGAAAAGTGAGAATTCGCGCTACGAATCCCCACGCTTCCGGTCAGCAAGGTGTCGTCGTGGACCCATGGCTCAACCGTGTGTCACCGACTGCGCCCGCAATTCTCTGTCTGTGGTTTGACGACTATGTGGAACGTTTTGAGACGAGATGAACATTAATAGATGACGCGCGTCACAGTCAAGGCCCATTGGGCAGACCGAAGACGCAGCATGATGACGCCGGTCGACTGCGTCGCACGGCAGTCGGCGCTCGGCAACACGCGCTGCGAACGCATTCAGCGTCCGCCCACGCCAACGGGGGATGGTCAGCGGCTGGGTCGTACACGGGCTTCGTGAAGATACTGTTGATGGTGAATGGAGGGCTCATGGTGGCTTCCCCTCGGGTCGCGATGGCGAAGGAGTTACTCCAATTAGCCGGGCGCGGGAACTTCCTGGTCAGCGTGGGTGTGCTGGGAGTGTGTCGCTGAGCAGTCTGGTGGCGGACTTGGTCTCAGCGGTATCTCCCGGAGCGAACAGGCGTGTTGACGATTGTTGAATCGGGGTGGTGCTCTAGAGGTAGCCGGGTTATGATACTTGTCATCGCAAAAAGGTGCGTTCCGGCCGGGGGCTTCGGCCCGAGAGTGTAGATCCTGCGACGCGACGGCGGTCGGCTGCTTCGTTCTTGTTGCTCCGCGACGAAATCCGCGTCCCTATCCGATGTAAGTACGAGCAATAGCTTTGTGAATGATCTGACGGAGGCGATCAATGACGATCCACCCGAATCCGCCCGGTGTGGCTGTGCCGTTCGAGGTAGGGGATGACATCTGTACCGGATCGGTGTGGGTTGGTGTCGATAGTGGTCCGCTTTCGGTCGATGCGGCGATGCAGTGGGCTGTGCTTCCGCAGTGCGGTGCAATCGTGACGTTCTCGGGTGTGGTTCGTGAGGCGTCCGACGGCTGTGTGGGCGTCGGGTCGATCGACTATGAGGTGTACGCCGCGGGCGTGACCCCGCGGCTGTTCGAGATCTCCCAATGTGCGCTCGGGAGGTGGCCGATGCTCGGGCGAATAGTGTTGCGACATCGCTGCGGCAGGGTGGAGCTCGGGGAGAGCAGTGTGGTGGTCGTTGTGTCCTCGCCGCACCGTGGTGATGCATTCGAGGCAGCCGAGTTCTGTATCGACGTGCTCAAACGTGCTGTTCCGGTCTGGAAGTTGGAACATTCGTCCACCGAATCGCAGTGGGTCGAAACCGGTGTGCTGATCGAGACGGTTGCCGAGTCCGCCCGGCACTGGGATCTCGACCACGCGTCCAGCACGCGCACACGTAACAGGGGCATTTCGTGACCGGGGGTTTGCCCACGGCTGTGCGTGACCGATTGGGCCGGCCTCTCCGCGACCTACGCATCTCGGTGACCGATCGGTGCAACTTCCGCTGCCGGTATTGCATGCCCCGGGAGACGTTCGGATCCGAGCATGCGTTTCTCGAGCGAGACGCTCTGCTCGATTTCGGCGAGCTGAAGGAGATTGCCTCAACTGCTTATGAACTCGGTGTTCGTAAGATCCGGTTGACCGGTGGTGAGCCGTTGATGCATCGTGATATCTGCGAGCTTGTCGCGTCGCTGTCGTCGCTTCCCGGGCTGGATCTTGCAATGACCAGCAACGGGGTGTTGCTTCCTCGATATGCGGAAAGCCTTGCGGCGAGTGGTCTCCGCAGGGTTACTGTCAGCTTGGACTCCCTCGAGCAAGCCACATTCGAGGCGATGAGTGACAGCCGTTACCAAGTGCAGGATGTTCTCGACGGCATCGCGGCAGCGGAGCGTGCGGGTTTGGGTGCGGTCAAGATCAACATGGTAGTGAAGCGTGGCGTCAACGACTCCGAGATCGCCGATATGGCGGCTCGCTTCCGCGATACCCCACACATCGTCCGGTTCATCGAGTATATGGATGTCGGGTCGACGAACGGATGGGACGCCTCCCACGTGGTCCCTGCGTCAGAGATTGTCGACGCCGTTCGGTCACGGTTTCCGGCGGACGTCGTCGATGATTCGGATCGCCGGGCGGTTGCGACTCGATTCCGGTACCGCGATGGGAGAGGCGAGTTCGGTGTCATTTCGTCTGTGAGTAAGCCTTTCTGCAGCACGTGCACTCGGGTCCGTGTGTCCGCAGAAGGCACTCTGTACACGTGTCTGTTCGCCTCTGCCGGTCTTGATCTGCGCGCGATACTGCGAGGTCGCAGAACGCCCGGAGACTTGGCCGCCGCCCTTACCGGGCGATGGGCATCTCGGGATGACCGGTACTCGGAGCTTCGTGGCTCATTACAGGCTGACCGCAACAACAAGATCGAGATGTCGTACATCGGCGGCTGAAACTGGAGTAGCGCATGGCAACATTGGTAATGTTCTCGGTGGCCCGGCAAGCATCGGGCGTATCGAAGGATCACTTTCCGGTGAGCTCGCTGGAAGACCTGCTTCATCAGGCGTGTGACCGTTACGGCGCTGCTTTCGGGGAAGTCGTGGCCTGTTCACGGGTGTGGGTCAATGGGGAGGCACCGGGAAGTGCCGGTGCTACACCTCTTTCGGACCGGGACGAAGTAGCGATCCTGCCTGCCGTAGCGGGCGGATGATCTCCGCACACACTGAATCGACAACGGGCTCGGTCCGGATCGGCACCTTCCCCGAACTTGATCCTGGAAGGGATGGCAATGCGTAGCGGTGAGCTGACACATGTCGGCAGCGATGGCCGAGCGAGGATGGTCGACGTGAGTGGCAAAGAGAACTCCGTTCGCACTGCGATCGCGACTGGTGTGCTGTTTACAACCGAGGAAGTCGTCGAGCGGGTTCGGGCGGATGGGTTGCCCAAGGCCAATGTCCTGGCGACTGCGCGTATCGCCGCAATTCAAGCAGCGAAACGCACGGCAGAGTTGATTCCCCTGTGCCACCATGTTCCGCTGTCGTCGGTTGAGGTCACCTTTGGATTCATTGCTCGGTCGACCACGATTGAATCCGCCGCTCGAACGACGGGGCCGACGGGAGTCGAGATGGAGGCGTTGACCTGCGTCGCGGTTGGAGGGTTGACACTCCACGACATGGTCAAGGCTGTAGACCCCGCCGCATGCCTGACTGGCATCCGTCTCATCGAGAAGTGAGGCGGAAAGCGTGGGCGATGGACGCGTGAACATCACACTCCGCGATCGCTCCCGGATCATGACCAGCGATCGCAAGGTGAAGGCGGAGTCGGATAGTCATGTGCACATTGTCGCCAGCCGGTTCCTTGAAGACCGTGGATGAGTACCGTCAGGGTGTGAGTGAGTTACATTAATGCCCGCGCCCACCCCGATGTCCGTCTCTCTCGACGAAGCGGTGGGGCGAGTCTTGGCGAAAGATGTATGTGCGCGGTTTCCAATCCCATCCTTCGACAATTCCGCTGTCGACGGGTTCGCGGTTCGGCACGACGAAGTGGTGGGTGAGTCGTCTGTTCGCCCGGCAGAACTGACCGTGCATGCGATCGCCCCGGCGGGGACAGATACTCGGCTGGGCGATCTGCCGCCGCGGAGCGCTGTCCAGATCATGACTGGTGCTCCGCTCCCACCGGCCCTGGATACCGTGATTCCGGTGGAATGGACGACTGGGTTCGTCATTGGACTCGGTCAGCCGGTGCGGATCACCGCGCATCCCGAATGCGGTGCGAACATTCGCCGGCGCGGCGAGGACCTGAGCGAAGGGGCGGTGGCGCTTCGGGCGGGTGATGTCCTATATCCCGCTCGGACGGCAGTTCTGGCAGCGCTGGGTGCGACAAGTGCGTCGGTGTACCGGCCGCTGCGGGTCGCAGTAATGTCGACGGGCACGGAGCTCACTGAACAGTCAAAGCAGCTCCATCATGGTCAGATCTACGAATCGAACGGTGTGATGCTGTCGGCCGCGATACGCGCAGCCGGAGCGAGTGCCGAGCGGGTGCCTTTCGTTTCCGACGATATTCGCCTCTTCCGCGACGCTTTGGCGGAGTACTCGCAGAGCGTGGATTTGATCGTCACTACGGGTGGAATCAGTGCCGGCACGCATGAAGTCGTGAAGAGCGCCTTATCGCAGGAGGACGTCTCCTTCATGCAGGTCGCGATCAAGCCGGGGAGACCGCAGGGGATCGGCCACTATCGTGGAACGCCGATCGTGTGTTTTCCGGGCAACCCGGTCAGTGCGTATACCTCGTTCGAGGTGTTCTTGCGGCCTCAGTTGCGGCGTGTGATGGGTTATCGGGCAACCACGCGGCAAGTGGTGCGCGCGTGCCTCGGCTCTGCAATTCCCAAGCGCGGTCAGGCTGACCAGTATCGGCTCGGCACATACGAGGACGGTGTAGCCGATCCCGTATCGACTGGTGCGTCTCACTCGATCCGGGCGCTCGGTGCGGCGAACTGCCTGATCATCCTGCCCGTTGGCGTCGAGGGGGCAGAGGGTGACGTGGTCGAAGTGTGGCTACTCGACGGACCTCATTAGTTTGGTGGCCGAACAAGCCCTGAGCGTGTGATGGGCGCCGACCCCACGGCATCTCGATGCCTCAGGCTCGTTGAACGGCACCATCCAGCTTGCGCCACCACTTCTCTGCCGCCGAGATTGGAGTGGTCGATCTGCGGTGCATGTCGTGGTCGGACTCCAGCAGGGGGAGAATTCCTTCGTACCCCGTCCGCGGCCCCGGCGGTGTCCTCGGCGACTTGGTCACTGCGGCGGGGGACGAGCGCCGAGAGCCCTGATGCTCCTCGCCTACGCGGGTACGGCCGTGCCCGACTCCACCGTGCCTGGGTGTCCGCAAGGTCACGGGAATTGATCAACCGGCAACCTGTCGGGAGCAGCGGGATCAATTCGGTTTCGGTGAAGCATATTTCGACCGCGACCATCGACGGGTTGCGTGACGACCCCCCGGCGATCGCCGAATGAAAGGCACCACACGGCGTCGATCGAACATCGTTCGTGTATTCGCCGCACTTTTCGATGCTGTTGTCTCGCTGGTAGGGCATCTTGATTGTTCCGAAAAGCCCAAAGTTCTTGCCTTTGAGATGTATCGTCTCTTAATATGACTCGCTGAGTGGCCCGCATCACATTCCAACGTTTGCCAGTTGGCCCTTGGTGTGCAGGGCCCGGTAGCGGAACCCGCCACTACGCGATTGGTCCAGAGGGCAACCGTGCCCGAATCGGAGGAACGATGAGAAACGTGCTCGATCTGGGTCTGTGTGATGAAGGCTCACGAAAATACCTCGGAGGCAAAGCGGTTGGCCTGGCATCCATGATTGGACTCGGACTGAATGTGCCACGAGGTTTCGTGGTCACGACCGAGGCTTACCGAGGGTCGATGACGAGGGAGATGCTCGCTGAAATCGATCGCCTGCTCGACGATGCAGAGACACCCGCGGAACTGGGGACAGCGTCTCGGGCGATCCGGAAGTTGTTCACGGTCGACATGCTTGGGGAACAACTGCGCGCAGAGATCCTCGAAGCCTACGGAAAACTCGGCCCGCCCGAGGACACGGCCGTCGCAGTGCGATCGAGCGCGACGGCGGAGGACCTCGCAGAGGCGTCCTTCGCTGGTCAGCAGGACACCTACTTGTGGATCATCGGAACGGAAGCGGTCCTCGAAAACATCGTCAAGTGCTGGGCAAGTCTGTTCACCGCTCAGGTGATCGGGTACCGCCGGCAATTCGACGTCTCCACTGTGGATCTCGCGATGGCCGTCGTTGTTCAAGCGATGGTCCCTGCCGATGCGGCCGGAGTCATGATGACGCTCGATCCGGCCACCGGTAACAGGTCGACGACATACGTCGAATCGACCTTCGGCCTCGGAGAGGGCGTGGTCAAGGGGGATGTGGCATCCGACAGCTATTGGATCTCCGCAGTCGACGGCGGGGTCACGCGTAGCGAGATCCGCACCAAGGAGCACGCACACCGATACGTGCCGGCGTCCGGTGCGGTGGAACTGGTGCCAGTCGATGCCGATACTCGGGATCTGCCGTCGATCAGCAGCGACGAAGCCGCTCGTATCGCCGAGATCGGACGACATCTGCAAAGTTCGCTCGGTGGCCCCCAGGACGTCGAGTGGGCGCTCGTCGGGCCGCCCGGCGAACGCGAGCTCTTTCTGCTGCAAACCCGGGCGGAGACGGTGTGGAGTCGTTCGGCGGGCGTTGTAGTGGAAGAGGGCGACGTTGTCGACCCTGACGAGGTGACGCTCCTCCACGGCCATGCGGCGCGCAACGGATTGTGGACCCTCACCAACATGCAGGAAGCAATCCCGGGCGTCGAGACTCCACTGACGTGGTCGATTTGGCTACCGGTCGCGGAATTCGTGAATCGAAATCACTACCGCTTCCTCGGAGCCCTGTCGCGTCGTGAAGCGATGATTCCGCACCGGACACAAGACTGGATGGTCGGCGCGTTCTACGGCCGCGCCGCTTTGCGCATTGACCTGTTGGCCGAATGGGCCGATCGCGTTCCCGGGATGAGTGGCCAGGACCTGATCGCTCAGTTCTTCTCCTCGGTGCCGGAAGGTGTGCAGCGTCGCTCACGACGTCGCAGGAGTTACGTGAGAGCGCTTATCCGCAAACCGCTGCCGTTCCTCGTGGTGCCCCGGCGGATGCGCCGGAACCGCGTGGCAGTCGAAGACTTCTGGCGTGAGTCCATCGCCGCTCTGGACACCGCGGATCTTCCTCAAACTGTGGCCATCCTTGACGAGGGTGTCCGAGCGTTCAGCCGGAGTCTTGCGCTCCAGGTGAACCTCACCCAGGGGGCGTTCCTGGCCGCCTCGAAGATGCTACGAAAGGTAGCCGAGGGTTCGGACGTGTCGGTGCACGAGATTGTTGCCGGGTACGGAGGCCACGAGGAGACCGTTCTCGTCGAGGACCTGTGGAGCTGCTCGCGCGACGAGCTGGGCCTGGCGGACTTCCTGGCTCGTCACGGGTACCACGGATGGCGTGAAGGGGAGTTGTCGAACAAGAGCTGGCGGGAAGACCCGACCATGGTCCTCAGCCAGATCGATGCCTACCGGGAAAGGTCGGACTCGGAAGATCCACGTGCATCGGCGAAGAAGCGGACCTCGACTCGAATTGCGCTCGAACGCAGGTTGCTGAGGTCTCTTCCGGTCACCGCACGCCCGTTCGCCCGGCTCGTGCTGCTTGTGTCCGCGCACTACCTGCCGATGCGAGGCGTGTCGAAGACGGCGTTCCTGCAAGGACTGGACGTTGTGCGGTCTGCGACGCGGCGCGCAGGTGTTCTCCTTGCGGAACGCGGCGACATCGATTCTCCGGACGATGTTTTCTACCTCACCGTCGATGAGATTCGATCCCTCCGAGTTCCCTTCGGTCGGCGACTCGTCCGGGAACGCCGCGCACTGCGGCGCCGATACGAGGCCATCGAGATCGCCGATGCCTGGCAGGGAGTACCCCTTCCCCATTCGATCACGCCAGACGAGACCATCGACACCATCAGCGGCACGCCGGCGAGCCCCGGCATCGTCGAAGGCCGAGCGCGTGTGGTGCTCGATCCGTCGGATGCTCATGTCGAGAAGGGTGAGGTGCTGTTCGCCCGTGACACCGACCCAGCCTGGGCGTCTTTGATGTTCTTGTCGTCGGCGCTGGTGGCCGATATCGGCGGTGTCATGAGTCATACCGCCGTGGTGGCCCGCGAACTCGGCATTCCTTGCGTGGTCAACACAAAAGTTGCCACCCACCATATCCGCACCGGCGACCGAGTGCGGATCGACGGAGCCTCCGGATCCATCGAGGTCCTCGAGCGCACCCACGCCCACTGACTCACCTTCAAGACGAAACAAACAATGTATCAACACTACTCACGGAGGATCCATGACCGTCGACAGCTCCCTCGCTCCACCGATCGACCGGCACTTCTACGAACTCGATCCGGTGTGGGGGCCGAACAGCTATCCCGCCAAGGATTCCATCGAGGACGGATCCGCGCCCTGGAAAGACCACATCTACCTGGCATTCTGGGATGTGGCCAACGACGCATACGGATTCTTTCACTGGAACTCGTCTCCGAACCACCCGACAACGAAGGCGCAACTCAACCTATCGATCGGCGGAAAGATCTTCGACCTTCGGGAAGAATTGCCAGCGCGGGTCGACCGCTTCGACAGTGAGTCGATCAAGTTCGACATGAAGAGCACGATCCAGATCGATCATCAACGTGTTCAGGGACGGCTGTCGCTCGCCCCCCGCCGTGCGCCGATCGACTTCGGGTCCGGCGGCTCTATTCCGAAGTTCGGCGACCAAAAGCCATTGCAGCACTTCCAGCATCCCCTCAGCATGACCGGCAACCTGTCGCTAGATGGCCGCGAGTTCGCGATCGATGCCCTCGGCTACCGGACGCGCACCTGGGGCTTCCGGGACGACTCGGTACAGTTTCCCGAGTACTACTACCTGTGGGCCACCTTCGACGACTTCGATATCGCGGTGATCAAGCACCTGCACCCTGACGGCGTTCAGAGGACCGGCGGCGCACTAATCAACGATTCCGGCACCGTCCCCATCCTGAATGTTCATATCCCCAAGAACATCTCGGGCTTCGCCATCGAGACCCGATACGACCTCGCGGATGGAACCGAGTTGGTACTCGTTGACCAGGAACGACTGTGGGGCGGATGGTGCCCGATTGGCCTCCCGCGTCGGGAAGGGCCCACGTTCGCAGCGTTCGATGAGATCCTCGCATTGCACACCACGGACGGTCGAGTTGGATACGGTCAGAGCGAGTACGGCATGATTCGGCAGATCCATTGACATCGACGGAAAAGGGTCGGGTTCTGCTGATCACGGGTGCCTCTCGTGGACTCGGATCAGCGTTAGCGCGCTCGGCGCTCGGCGCGGGATTTCGTCTCGCGTTGATCGCACGCAGCAGTGCGAATCTGGAGAAGGTGGTGCGCGACCTCGGCGACGGGGACATCCTCCCTCTCACGGCAGACGTCTCCAATTGGTCCGAGATCGCCGATGCGACGGCGGCTGTCGAGCAGCATTTCGGCCGCATTGACGGCACCATCGCGAACGCCGGTATTGCGCTGCCGGTGTCGTTCTTCGGCGACGGAGGGTCGGACCCGGAGGACTGGAGTCAGATGGTGTCGACGAACGTCCTCGGGACCGCGCTCACCGCCCGCGCCGCGCTACCAGGCCTCGCTCGCACGCAGGGCCACCTCGTTCTCCTCGGCTCGGTTGCCGGACGCATAATGCGCCCAGGTCTCTACTCCGCCACCAAATGGGCGGTGTCGGCCATGGCGGCGTCGATTCGGGCCGAAGCTGTCGGAACGGGTGTCCGGGTCACCGTGATCCACCCCGGTGTCATCGATTCAGGTGACCTGCGGGACGATCTGCGCGCGAGACCGAAACTCGAGCCGGACAGCGTCGCTGGTGCAGTGCTGTTCGCACTGGACCAGCCGGCATCGGTCGACGTCAACGAGATCGTGCTCCGTCCCGCCGGTCAACCCGCCGATTGTTAGATGACGGCGGCAATTCGAAAGGAATTCGCACCATGGGCCAATTGGATGGAATGGTCGCGTTCGTGACCGGCGCTGCGCGTGGACAGGGACGCAGTCATGCCCTTCTCCTCGCCAGTGAGGGCGCAGACATCATCGCGGTCGACGTCTGCCGGCAGATCGACACCGTGCCGTACCCCCTGGCGTCGCAGGACGACCTCGCCGAGACGGTGCGCCAGGTCGAACAGCTCGGCAGGGGAATCGTTGCAGAACACGTCGATGTACGCGATCTCGCCGGCCTGGAAGCGGTGGTGGAAAAGGGAGTTGCGCAGTTCGGCCGACTGGATGTCGTATTGGCCAACGCCGGCATCTCGGCCCCGGCGCCCACACTCACGATGTCGGAGGAGATGTGGTCAACGATGATCGACGTCAACCTCACCGGCGTGTGGAAGACAATCCGCGCCTCGGTTCCCCACATCATCGCAGGCGGGCGCGGCGGCTCGGTCGTCATCACCAGCTCACTCGCGGCACTGCGACCGAACGGAAACATCGCCCACTATTCGGCCGCAAAGTCCGGGCTGGTGGGATTCATGCGAGTCCTCGCCAAAGAACTCGCGCCGACCGGTATCCGCGTCAACACGATTCATCCGACCACCGTGGCAACCGAGATGGTCCTCAACGACGCAACCTACAAACTGTTCAGGCCCGATCTCGAGGAGCCGACTCGAGACGACTTCGTCCGGGCCGCTAGCACCTTGAACGCGCTACCGCTTCCATTGACGGAATCTTCCGACATCTCTGCAGCGGTTCTCTATCTGGTCGGCAACAGCGGCCGGGCCGTCACCGGCAGCACTCACTCGGTCGACGCCGGCGGCGCACTCTGACACGCCACGATTTTCGGCCCAGACCCGGCGCAATCCCCACGGAACGGAGTTCAATTGTGAGTACACGAAGAGTGGTGACCGGCTTCGACGAGAACGGCAAGTCGGTCTTCGTTTCCGACGAGCAACTCGAGGGACTGCTCCAGGCGAACACCACCTTGTCGTCGGTGTGGCGGTCGAACGGCAGACTGCAGATTCCGCCGAAGGTGCCCGTCGAGGACGGCTTCGGATTCCCCACCCCCGGGGGTGCATGGGTTCTCGCGTGGACCATCCCACCCCACAGCACCGCAGGTGAGGATCAAGCCGGTGTGACGAGTGCCGGCGAGCTTCCATCCGGAGGTGCGCATGCAACCGACTCGGTCGACGTAAACGTCATCCTGTCGGGATCCGTGGTGTTCGAACTCGAAGACGGCGCCGAACGGGTACTCGAGGCCGGTGACTCGATCGTTGTCAATGGCGTAGTCCATACATGGCGCAACCGCGGAGCCTCGACCGCGAGGGTCCTGTCGGTCATCTTCGGCGCGGACCGCCGGGCCGGCTGACACCGCGGCTGGTGGACCGAGCGATTCGACGTCGGTTGGACGTGGCATCCCACGTCCACCCGACGCTGAACTCGGTCGGCGCTACATCATCATGTGGCACGGTGTGAAGAGATGAGCTGTGCTGCGGCTTCGGCGATCTCCTCGGCGGTGAAGCCTTCGGCGGGTCGATACCAGCGGGAGACCCAGATAGCCATGCCGAGAAGGAGCCGGGTGGTGATGCGGGGGTCGGACCACTGCAGAACGTCGGCCTTCATCGCGCGGGTGACGGCGGTAGTCCACAGAGCCTCGTAGTCGCGGCTCCATTCCTGCCAGCGGGCGTAGGCCTCAGGTGCGAGCCCGACGCCACCGAAGAATACAGCGAGGTAGCGGCGCGTCTTGATCGCGGCCGCGATCTGCAGGCGCAGCAGACCGAGGAGGGCTTCCTCCGGATCTTCGGTGGCGTCCATCAGCTCGGCGGCGCCTTCGCTCAACTCATGGGTGAGTCGTTCGAGGACGATGCCGAGTAGGTCGTCCTTGGTGGCGACGGTGCGGTAGAGCGTGGCGCGTGAGACGGACAGGCGTTCGGCGGCAGCTTCGACCGACACCGCGTCGTAACCGCCCTCGGAGAACAACTGGACCGCAACATCGGCTACGTCCTCCATGGAGATGCGTCGTCGCGGCCGTCCGGGTCCACGCCGGGTCGGCTCGTCGGCGCGGCTGGCGCTCAGGTCGACAGCAGTCGATTCTGCGGTGTCGTCGGTCATGTCTGCGAGTACCTCGCGATCGTAGAGCTGGGTCGTCTCATAATTGCACAGTCGGCGGCGAATCACGTAGTGGAGCGATCGCCTTGTTCGCCGACCCGGCGGCCCGGCCGCCGATAGCAGTGTGGTTCCCGTGGGCTGGATGGGGACCGCCCCGGCTCGCAGGCAGTGGGACGTGGGCGCTCGTCAGAGGACGTCAATCCAGCGGCCTTGGGTTCTCGCCATGCCAGCTCCCGCAGTGTGGATAGCGACGAGGCAGGTCAGGAGTAGAGCGAGTCGATCTGCCCCGCGTACTTCCGATGGATGACGCGGCGTCGAAGTTTGGCTGTCGGTGTCAGCTCGTCGCTGTCGGGCGCCCACGCTCCGGGCAGAAGCATGAAGTTCTTGATCTGCTCGTTGCTGTTGAGGCGTGAGTTTCCCCGATCGACGGCTCGCTGGATCTCCGCGCGGAGCTCCGACGACCTCACGATGTCCTCGACCGTCATCCCGGCGAGGCCGAGCTTGTGTGAAACGTTCGGGACGGCATCCAGGTCGAGAGTGATTAGTGCCGTCACGTACTTGCGGCCGTCGCCGATCGCGACGACTTGGCCGATCAATGAGCTCTCGCCGAGGATCGCCATCTCGATGTTGGCCGGCGACATGTTCTTGCCTGCCGAGTTGATGATGATCTCTTTCTTGCGGTCGACGATCTTCACGAAGCCGTCTTCGTCGATCTCGGCGATGTCGCCGGTGTGAACCCAGCCGTCGGAGTCGATCGTGGCGGCGTTCTGCTCGGGATTATTGCGATAACCGACCATATTGAGGTCGGAGCGGCACAGGATCTCGCCGTCGGGGCCGAGCTTCACCTCGACACCTGGTAGTGGCTTGCCGGCGGTCCCCGTCTTGTAATCGTCGATCCGGTTGAAGATGTTGAGCGATACCTCGGTAGCGCCGTAGGCCTCGAGCATCGGAACGCCGACCGCGCGAAAGAAGTGGACAACTTCGGCGGCCACAGGTGCACCGCCGATGATGGCAACCTTGATCTCGTCGAGCCCGAGCCGGTGCAGGACCGACTTGAAGAGTGTCAGACCCGCCGCTCGCTCGGAGGCAAGGGCCGGCGTCATCTCGATCGTCGCATCCGTGCCGACTTCCTCCGCGCGTGCGATCCGCAGGCCCAATTCGAGGGCCGCGCGCATCTGTGCCAGTAAGTCCGAATCGGTCGTCGACTCGATGAGCGATTCGATGGCAACTTGCAGCTTCTCGAAGAGCCTGGGTGACGAGAACAACACGTCGGGATGCGCATCAACGAGTGCCTTGGGTACGTCGTTCATGACCGGGCACGCCGTGATTGTGGCTCCGTAGACGACGGCGGTGTGTGGTCCGTTGATCCGACCCCCGGCGTGGGCCATCGGGAGGAACGAGATGAGGGCGTTACGCGGCAGCGGTAGGGCGGCATCGAGCGCGCGCAACTGCGACATCACAGTGCGGTTCGACCATTGGACCGGTTTCGGCGGACCGGTGGTACCGGAGGTGTAGATGATGCACTCGAGGTCCTCTTCGGTGAGGCTCTGCCAACTTGCCTCGAAGTCGAACTCCGAATCGACGAGAGTTTCGAGTTCGGTGAGCGGCAGGCTAGCGCCGTCCGGCTCACCGTCGAGAAGGACGACATGTTCGACGAGATCGCCGAGTTCGGCGATCGCGATCCGGGTCTTGGTGAGGAACTGCTGCTCGACGACGACGATTCTCGACTCGGCGTTTCCAACCTGGAAGGCGATCTGTTCGGGGGAGGAGCTGTTGAAGATTCCGAACGGGATTGCCCCGATGTGGGCCGCCGCGAAATCGACGAGATGGTTCTCGATCGAGTTCGTGGCAAGGATCGCGATCGTGTCCCCCCTGCGGAGTCCGAGCGACCACAGCCCGCCGGCGATCGCCTCGACGCGATCGCCGACCTGCTTCCACGTCAGCTCCACGTTGCCGCCGATCGTCCTGAGTCCCGGTCGATCTCCGTGAAGGGCGACGGTGCGCTGGAACGCCGCGGCCAGGGTGGGTGCCTGGACTGGAAGGGCGATGTTCGCGGCAGCGGGGTCGGCACTGGCGCCGGCTGTTGGTGCGCTCATAGTGAGAGAGTCCTCCAGACTGTACTGCACACGGATTCGTGCGATGATGAGAATATTTGAACAATCATTCTCAAAATGCCATACATGTGGGACTCATCACAAGCCCGGAAGGGGATTGCGGAATCTCGGGCCGACATCGATGTCCGCTTCTGCACATTGATAGCTCGCGAGGAACTCCGGATGCGTGCTGCCGCACTTTGGGGTGTACGGAGATGCGCTGCGTTGCATCAAATGTGGGGTGAGGGCCGCCCGAAAAGGTTCCGTGGAGGGTGAGCGCTGCTTGCCTGACTCAGGCGGATTCGATGACGACCGCCGCCGCCATCCCGCCGCCAGCGCACATCGCGGCGACGGCAATGCCTCTGCCGCGGCGTGCCAATTCGTGCGAAAGGGTGGTGAGCATTCGGGTTCCGGACGCCGCGACCGGATGGCCGAGTGAACATCCGCTGCCCCACGGGTTGACGCGGTCCTCGTCAAGGTCGAGGGCCCGGACCGCCGCGATCGGCACGGCCGCGAAAGCCTCGTTGATCTCCCAGAGATCGACTTCCGCCGGACTCAGGCCCGTGCGCTGCAGTGCCTTCCGAATCGCTGCGATGGCCGCGGTTCCGGTTTGTGCGGGTTCGACACCGACCGCGGCCCAGCCGCGCACCACGGCCAAAGGGGTCAAGTTCAGTCGGGCCGCTAGGTCGGAACTCGCCACCGTCACGGCGGCAGCGGCGTCGTTGATGCCACTCGAATTGCCGGCGGTGATGGAGAAGCCCTCGATCTCCGGGTGCAGGACGCGCAGAGCGGCGAGCCGTTCCAGGCTGGTATCGGAGCGAGGGTGCTCATCGACCTCGAACGTCGAGATCGAACCGTCGGCGGTGGTGACCTTCAGCGGTACGATCTCGTCCGTGAACTGGCCCCCGGTTGTCGCTGCGTGGGCCCGTACGTGAGAGCGGTAAGCCCACGCATCCATGTCCTCCCGACTGATTCCTGCTTGCTGGGCCGCGTTCCAGCCAACCGTGATCGACATATCGTGGGCGGGCGCCTCCGGGGTCGGGCGGTGCGACTCCGACAGCCATTCGACCGTGCTATCGAGGCGCTGGACCAGACCCGGAGCTGTGGAAGACGACTGCACACCGCCGGCAACTATCGCATCGTCGAAGCCACCGCGGATGTTCGCGGCCGCCGTGACGACGCTCGTGAGGCCGCCCGCACAGTGTCGGTTCATCGCGACCCCGGGAACGTCCGGCATCCCCACCTCGAGGGCGGTATACCGGGCGAGGACGCCGCCGCCGTACAAAGACTCCGCGAGGATGATGTCGTCGAATGTTTCCGGGGTGATTCCCGATCGGCGGACCGCCTCGGCCACGACGGGAACCGCCAGTGCCGTGGCGTGGGTGTCCCTCAGAGTGCCCTTGAACGAGGTGCCGATCGCTGTGCGGCAGGCGGAAAGGATAACGGCGTCGGACATGGAGACTCCTCGCGACGAAGGGGATTGGTGAGATGTAACAGTTCGGAACGTACGTTCACTACCCACCTTCTGGCAACCTCGGTCACGGACGGCGCGTGGCGGCCGAAGCATCTCAAACGCGAGATGACCTATCGGCGTTTTTGGGGGAATTCGCGTTCCAAGAAGCTGAGTAGGTTCTCGCAGAACTGGTCGTTGTCGTCGCCGGCGATCATGTGGCCGGCATCGGCGATGTCGATTCGTTCGGCGCTGGGGATCAGTGAGAGTAGTTCGTCGGCGCCCTCATGGCTGACAACGTGTGATCGACTTCCGCGAACGAGCAGGGTGGGCACGCGGATCGCTGCTGCGGCGGCACAGGCGCGGAGATAGCGCTGTCGGGACTGCTTCTCCGCCCGGTTCGACTCGCCGAGTAGTCGGGGGTCCCAGTGCCAGTACCAGCGTCCCTCCCGGAGGCGTAGGTTCTTCCGCAGGCCGTCGATGCTCGAGCGCCGTGCCTGGCTGGGGCTGTAGGCTCCGATCGCGGCTGCCGCGTGGTCGAGTGTTTCGAACCCGTCGAGCCCGCTCTGCATGAAGCCGATGATCTCGTCGATCCCGTCCGGGTCGGGTTGGGGCACGATGTCGACCAACACCAGTCCGCGCGCAATGGTGGAATCTTCGCCAAGCGCGATAAGGGATGTCATTCCGCCCATCGAGGCGCCGATCAGCACGGGTTTCTCGGTCGAGGTCGCGATGACCGCGCGGAGGTCCGCAATCAGCGCTTCGGTGCCGTAATCGCCGTCGGACGGCCATTCGCTGTCTCCGTGGCCGCGCATGTCTACGGCGAGCGCGCTCCATCCGGAGGCGGCGAGCCTCGCGCCGGTGGTTCTCCACGAATGCCTCGTTTGCCCGCCGCCGTGAAGCAACAGCGCGTAACCCTGGGATTCCGTTCCGTCTGGGACCGCCCACCGGTCCGCGACTAGCGTCACTCCTGTGCCCGCGATCTCGACAGCCGTCCTCATGAATATTCCTTTCGGGAGACAGTGGCGCCGAATCGGCGTGCCGTCCACGGACCGTAACTCGTCGGATGTCGGTATGAGTTGACGGAAGTTAAACACCAAGTGATAGTTATGAGATATTCTCTTCAAAAATGCTTGGCGGTGTGCTCTGTGGGTCACGTTGTGAACGATCGTCGCCAACAGTGGAGTCGCCACGAGTCCCTGGTTGCCTGTACTGGTAGATGTGTCGCGGAACCGTCTGGTTCCGCCGATGAAGGTGGTCAATATGGTCGTGAATCGTGATATGGCGTCGGTGTCGGTGGTAACCCGATTCTATGAGGCGCTCGCTGAGGGTGATGCGGAGGCGATCGGCACTCTCGTGGCCGAGCATTTCGCTTCGGACGTGGTGCTTCGTTTGCCTCCCGGGCTTCCCTACGGTGGAACCGTTTCGGGTGCAGCGAAGCTCGAATCGATGTTCACCGCAGTCGCGGCGGCCCCGCCGGTGGTAGGTCCGGTTGGCCCGCGGATTGTTGCGCTTGCAGGCGACGAGTCCGTCGTTTTCGCGGAGGTCCGGTTCGACTGGGCTGGTACCGGAGATTCGGGGCTTCGCGCCAGTTCGACAGCCACCGAGAAGTGGGTTTTCAACGATGGATTGGTCAGCGAGATCGTCGCGTACTACTGGGACCCGGCAGCATGTCCGGCACCTGTTCGTCCTGAATCTAATTCCTAGCGTGCGTATATTCGTAGCGAGACTTCGCGGTGCAATTCGGAACGCCTCTTGGTCGACGCGGTTACAAGTCCTGCGTCGACCAAGACAGTTAGTCTTACTGCCCGCAGGGCACAGGTGGCGTACGTGCACGGTTGAGTAAGTCGAACCGGGTGATGCGGTCGGAGTGGGTGTAGATGTTCATGGTGGTGCCACGGAGGAACCCGATCAGGGTGAGCCCGGTGTCGTGGGCGAGGTCGATCGCCAGCGACGACGGCGCGGACACCGCCGCGAGGATCGGGATCCCGGCCATCACCGCCTTCTGCGCCAACTCGAACGACGCCCGACCCGACACCAGCAGCACCGTGCCCCGCAGCGGGACCCGGTCCTGTTCGGTGGCCCATCCGATCAGCTTGTCGACGGCGTTGTGCCGGCCGACGTCCTCCCGGTGTCGACCGTCACGTAATTGGATCTGGCGCAAATTTCGTGATTTCTATGTGGCACTTGACTATCCGGCGTGTATGACGCGTTTGCGGAGTAGGTCAAAGTTGGCTCGTCCGTACATCTGCCGTTTGAGCATCTTGATCCTGTTCACGTGCCCCTCGACAGCGCCGGAGTTGTGCGGCAGTGTCAGCCCCGCGGTGACGGCATCGAGATCGCGCACCAAGCCCGCAGCGAACGATCGAAGTGCCGGTGATCCTTCTCGCCGGGTTCGGCCGATCCAGGCGTTCAGGTCGTGGCCGCGACGGTCAACCATGATCTCGGCGAAGTCCCGGACGAGTCGGCCGGTGGTGGCGAGTGCGGGGCTGCGCGCCAGGAGCGCGTCGCGCCCGGCCCGGTCCTCGTCGGTGAGCCGGTCCGGTCGTCGGGTCAGCCACCCGGTGACCCGCCGGACGCTGGGGACGGCCGGCTTCGAGGGCGGTGCGGTGTGGGCGGTGCGTAGTGGCTGCAGGAATCGGCGCAGGGTCTTGGTGCTGCCGCGGTAGCCGAGTTCGGTGATCTCACGTGTGAGGACGGCCGCGTCGACACATCCGCTGGCGGCGCGTTCACGCAGGTAGGGTGCGTACTCGTCGAGGAGGCTGCGGCCGGTCCGTGTAGTTGGCAGCATGTCGTGGACGTCGGCGGCGCGGGCGAAGCGCCGGACCGTCTTACGGTCGAGTGGCAGTGTCCGGGCGATATACGAGATCGTTCTTCCCTGCGAGAGCAATTCGTGGACGGGGGCGTGGCGTTCCCGGGTTCGGGTGGCCAGGCGACCGTCGGCCAGGCCACTTTCGGTCGGGTCGATGGTCGCGGAGGGTTTGTCGGTCCCGTCGTCGGGGCTCGTGGTCTCGGTGGGTGGGCGCAGGTCGGCGCGGTGGCGGTTCACCGTCTTCTCCACCGCACCGGCGAGGTTGTGCCACAGGTGCCAGCGGTCGGCGACCTGGATCGCGTCCGGGGCCCCGGTGCGGATGCCCTCGGCGTATGCCCCGGCCCGATCTCGGCAGACCACCTCGATCTCGGGGTGGTCTCGCAGCCAGGTGGCGACGGTGCCGGCGGTGCGGTCGGGCAGCAGGTCGATCGGTGTTCGTGTCTTCATGTCCACCACGACGGTGCCGTAGACATGCCCTCGGCGGAGTGCGAAGTCGTCGATACCGAGGACGGGCACCTCACCGGTGGGTCGGTCGGGTATCGACCGCACTGCCCGCAGCAGGGTGTCCCGGCTGACAGCGACTCCGAGTCGGCCGGAGAGTCGGGCGCCAGATCCACGTCGAGGACGTTGTAGGTGTTGACGCCGTGCTCGTCGACACTGTTGCAGTACCGGATCGACGCGACATCACCGCGCCCGGCGGTGATGCCCTCGGTCAGCAGAAACCCCTGCGCCAACTCCACATCCGAACCCGGGGGTCCGCATCGTCACCGCCAACGGGGTCCCGTTCACCCGGATCTCCAGCGGTTCCTCCACCACCACGGTGTCCGGGCGGGTCGACTGCCGGGTGTCGCTGATCCGCGTCACCACGGTCCGTCTGCTTACTCTTCCCATCGACAGCGCCCCTCGAGGTCGGTATCTGCGTAGTAGCTAGGTTCACTGGCCGGCGACATCGGGCTCTGCTTGGCGGCATCGAAGTCAGGTGGTCGCTGTCCGATTCGGCGGAAAAGTAGGTAGGCGAACGCGAGAATCATGTGGAGGAACAGCTGCAGCATGATCAACGGCTCGATTCCAGGAAGCCGACGCCATCTCGCTGTGTCGCGGAAGGTGCTCGGTTTGTATGAGCCCCTTCGGCAGCGTTGCGCTTCTCGAGGCGGATGGTGACCGCCTTCGACACCGGCGTGTTCGACTTGCGCGCGACGTGATCGAGCGGGATCAGCGGATTCGTCTCCGGATAATAGGCGGCCACATTCCCCCGAGGGGTGGGGTAGGGCACCAGGCGGAAATCCTCCGCCCGCCGCTCCTCCATACTGCCGTCCGGGGTCGACCATTCGGAGACCAGGTCCACCCGATCCCCATCGGCGTACCCGAGGGCGGTGATGTCGAGTTCGTTGATGAACAGCACCCGCCGGCCGCCCTTGACGCCGCGGTAGCGGTCGTCGAGACCGTAGATGGTGGTGTTGTACT
>NZ_JARJBD010000072.1:0-52091 GCF_029269925.1 Rhodococcus sp. T2V | reverse complement strand
CCGGCCTCGCCGTCGAACCCGGCTCCGCCATCACCCAGGGCACCGTCCTCGCCGAGCTCAAGTAGCTTGTGAGTACTTGTTAACCGCCCGCGGTTAACAAGTACTCACGGGTGGCGGCCGTGCATGGCGGTCGTCACCCGGGCCGCGGCGTCGCGGACCAGTTCACCGATTTCCGCCGTGCGTACCCCCGACATCGGCCGGGACGCATCGGCGACGCACAGCACGACCGCAGGTTCACCGTCGCGGTCGAACGCCGCCGCGTTGATCGACAGCGGCTGGTAGCTGCCCTCCGGGTCGATGTCACCGACCACCGCATCCGCCGACAGCAGTTTGCGCGCCTCCCGCAGCGCGACGGTCGAGCGGTGCCCTCCCACTCCGCGACCGCGGAGTTCCGACACTGCATCTGCCAGCGAATGCTGTTGCTGCTGCATGCATTCCATCGCGTATCCGCGCTCTCGAACGAGCGCGAGAGCCGGCTCGTACGTCGCGCGCAGCACGTCCACGTCGACACCCAGGCTCTGCCCGCCGAGGGCATACCACTCGTCGCACTGCTCCTGCGGATACCAGGCCGCGATCCCCGAACCGATCGGCGGCACCAGCAGCACCTTGTCGCCGAGGCGCAACCCGAGGGTTCCCCGGCGCCCGCCGACCGGTTGCACCACCTCCGCCACCACCACGTCGCTTCCCGATTGCACGAACGCGATGGACGCCATGTCGGACGCGTCGGCCAGTTCGTGCATCACCGACCGCGCGAGGTCGACGACGTCCGTCGCCGTCTCCGCGGCCCGCCCGACCGGGATCAGCGCGGGACCGAGACGGTAGGTCTTGCGGGTGGGGTGCCGGATCAGCCAGCCGGCCTCCGTCAAGGCGACGACCATCGGATAGCAGGTGGCCTTCGCGACGCCGAGGTGCCGGGCGATGTCGGCGAGGCTCCGGGGCGTCTCCGGCTCGTCGGCGAGGAGTTCCGTCAGCATCACGATGCGGTCGGTCTGGGGCGAATTTCGTGCCATGTGTTTGCATAATGCCACTCTGGCGTCGCACTGTGACAGGGGATACAGTCGAGCCATCTGAACGATCGCTAAATTGCCTGGCCATCTGTCACAGCCGCTGCAGGAAGTGAAACTCATGAAACGCTTCGACCTACGTCGCCGGACCGACCGCCTCGACCCCGAGACGCAGTACGAAGAGATCGCCCGGATTCTCGCAACGCAGGAATTTCCCTGGGACATCAACCAAGCCCTCAGCTTCGCGCTGTTCCGGACATACGCGGTACCCACCATCGGCAGGCTGCTGTTCGAGACCGGCGAATTCACCGAACGCGTGCAGAAACGCTACGACGACACCGGCCTGATCCTCGACGCGGTCCTCGAAAACGGCCTCACCAGCGACCCCGGCCGCGCCGGCATCCGACGGATGAACCAGATGCACGGCTCCTACGACATCTCCAACGACGACATGCGGTACGTCCTGTCGACGTTCGTGGTGATCCCGGAGCGCTGGATCGAGGACTTCGGCTGGCGGAAGCTCACCCGCAACGAGATCGTCGGTACCACCAATTACTACCGTGCCCTCGGCAAGTACATGGGCATCAAGGAGATTCCCGAGACCTTCGAGGCGTTCGAGAAGTTCCTGGACGACTACGAGCGGGAACACTTCCTCTTCGACTCGGGCGGCCGCGCCGTCGCCGACTCCACACTCGACCTCCTCTGCACGTTCCCGCCGAACAATCTCGCACCCGCCGCCCTGATCAAACGGTTCTCCTGGGCCCTGATGGACGATCCGCTTCTCGACGCGTTCGCCTACCGTCGGCCGTCCCGCCTCGCGCGGACGCTGTCCCGGGGTGCGCTGAAGGCCCGCGCCCGGCTCGTCCGGTTCTATCCCGTGCGCACCGTGCCCAAGTTCGCCCGCGACCTGCCCAACATTCGCAGCTACCCGAACGGGTACGAAGTGGAGAAACTGGGCACCTTCCCCCGAACCTGCCCCGTGCAGCACACCAACGGTACGGTCGCGCCGGAAAACACCTCATCCCGAACCGCTTTGGACGCCTGATCGACGTAAAGCCGTGTGTTCGAACTATTCTCGGACACACGGCGAATGGGGATGGGTAACTCCCGGTTCTGCCGTAACGTGGCTGCGCGTAGCGACCGTCGACAGGAAGGGATTTTGTGAACTTCTCGCGAGGGACCCTGACCATTGCCGCACTGGCAGGAGCGGCCTCACTCGCTCTGGCCCCCACGGCAACCGCCGCCACCACCTACCAGATCACCGTCATTCCGCCGATCGGCACCGTCCGCGCCAACAATCTGGTGACGCTCGGCGCGCTGGTCACCCCCACCCCGACCGGCACGGACGGCACCACCCCGGTCGAGCTGGAACTCACCGACCCCTCCGGCGACGTGACCGCGCGGTCGATCCCCCTGACCCTGGGCGCCGGGACCGCCGCGATCCGGACCCACGAGGCCGGCCGCTACACCGCCGTCTTCACGTTCGCCCCACCGAACGGCGAGCCGACCGAGACGACGGCGCAGTTCGACGCCGTCGGATCCGGGCTGGGACTGGGGAGCTGACGGCCCCGGGGCGCATCGCCGGTCAGACGTCGGCGGTGCGCCTCTTCTTCGGCTTGACGGGAAGCTCGGTGGAGCCGACCGTCTTCATGGCGATCTCGACATACTTGCGGGCCACGGCGTCCGGGGTCAGCTTGCCCTCGGCGTGATACCAGCGCGGAATCGACTGGCACATACCGAGAAGCGCCCGCGTCGTCTCCGCGGCATCCGCAACGTCGAACAGCTCCCGCTTCTTGCCTTCCTTGACGATCTCGAGGACCAGTTCCTCCACACCCTTGCGGACCGTGCGGTACCGCTGCCGATTCTCCGGGCTCAGGTACCGGACCTCGCTCTCGAGCGCCGCCAGCCGGGACCGCATGGTCATCCGCAGCACGATCGCCTCGATCACATTGGCGAGCCGCTGCACCGGATCGTCGCCGCCGTCGGCGCTCGCGGCGTGGGCCCGCTCGAGGACGTCGCTGGTGGACAGCTCGAGAAGCGCGAGGAGAACAGCCTCCTTGTTCTCGTGGTGGTAATAGAGAGCGGGTACCGTGACACCGACTCGGCGGGCGATGTCGCGCACCGACGTGCCGTGGAAGCCGTGTTCGTAGAACGCGTCGAGGGAGGCGCTGAGGATCGGCGTCAACTTCGTGGGTTCGAGGCGGCGCCAGTCTGCCGCGTTGCCGACCTCGACGGGCGGCGTCGCACCCTTGGATGAGCTGACCATCAAAGACCTATCTACCGCTCGCTATGCCAGGACGGGTCAAGTGTAGCTGTAAAGGTAGTCGGCGAAGCTCTGCGGCGGGCGCCCGGTGAGCGCCTCGACGTCGCCCGTCACCACCGCCAACTCGCCGGCCGCGATCGCTGCGTACGAGGTCACCCACCCTGCGACCTCGAATTCCGGCGCCCCGTAGTGGGCCCGCGACGCGTACGCCTCGTCCAGGGTCTCGTTCTCGAAACGCACCGAACGTCCGGTCACCCTCGTGATCGTCTCCGCGGCCTCGGTGAGGGTGAACGCGTCCGGTCCCGTCAGTCGGTAGGTGACGCCGTCGTGGTCGCCGTTCCCGGTGGTGAGGACGGCCGTCACGGCGTCGGCGACGTCGTCGGGCGCCACCGCGCTCACCCGGCCGTCCCCGGCCGGTCCCCGGATGACTCCCTGATCGTCGGCCATCAGCGGAATCATCGACTGATACCAGCCGTCCTGCATGAACGTGAACTTCAGGCCGCTCTCCCGGATGTGCTGCTCCGTGAAGTAGTGGTCGCGGCCGAACGTGAACGTGCACTCGGGCGCCGCACCCAGAAACGACAGGTAGACGATCCGCTCCACCCCGGCGGCACGGGCCGCGTCCACGGCGGTGCGGTGCTCTTCGCGCCGGGTCGCGCTCTCGTGACCCGAGACGAGGAACAGCAACCGGACGCCGTCCAGCGCGGCCGTCATCGCCGGACCGTCCGCGTATGTGGCCACGGCGAACCCGGAGTCGAAATGCTCGGCCAGTGGCCCCAGCCGCTGCGCGCTCCGCCCGATCAGCCGCACACCGGCGCCGCCGCCGAGCCGCTCGAGCACCTTGCCGCCGATGGACCCGGTGGCTCCTGTCACTGCGATGGTCATGGCCCGAATTCTCCCAGCGCCGGCCCTCTATCCTGGCGCGTATGACTGAACCCGTGGCAACCGCTGACCTGGCAGACGAGATCGGACCCGACATCCGGAGCTGCGACACGCAGTTCATCCAGTTCGGCGGCCGTGAAGTGTTCTCCGGCCCCATCACCACCATCAAATGCTTCCAGGACAACCTGCTGGTCAAGCAGACCCTCAGCGAGCCCGGCAACGGCGGCGTCCTCGTGGTCGACGGCGACGCCAGCATCCACACCGCCCTGGTCGGCGACATCATCGCCGGCCGCGGCGTCGACAACGGCTGGGCCGGCGTGATCGTCAACGGCGCGGTCCGCGACTCGGCGATCCTGAAGACCCTGGACATCGGCGTCAAGGCACTCGGCACCAACCCCCGCAAGAGCACCCAGACCGGCTCCGGTGAGAAGAACGTCCCGATCGAGATCGGCGGCGTGACGTTCAACCCCGGCGAGACCGTGTACAGCGATCAGGACGGCGTCGTCGTCCGCTGATCCCGCCGGGACCCGAGCGGCGGAGTCGGTCTCCATCGGGACCGACCCTCCGCGAGGCGTGCCGGACCGGCCCCGACGCGCTCGAATGTGCCTGTCTCGCGTCGGGTTCCGTCGCCGAGGCACGGTTCCTGCAGCGGTTCGCGACGCGGGCCGTCAGGACTGAGAACTCACCCGAGCCGCCATCCCACCGATCTCCACGACGTCCCCGTCCCGCAACTGCCGACCCCGCCGCACCTCGACCTCACCGTTCACCGACACGAGTCCGTCGGCGATCACTTCCTTCGCCTCGGCCCCCGACTCGATGAGGTTGGCGAGCTTCAGGAATTGGCCGAGACGGATGGATTCGTCGCGGATCTGCACGGCGTCGTGAATGTCGGACATGCCTCTATCTTCCCTCTTCACCCAAATCGCGGCCCAACGGCTCACACTGAACACTGGAACATCTGTCTCCCGTGATCGGTACGTATCTCTTGCCGGGAAGGAAACGCTCGATGTCAGCTAGCACCGAGACACACCACGCGTCCGAGGCCGACCTCACCGCACCACGGCCCCGACCCGCACTCGGCTCGAAGAACGGGCGCCTGCACCAGGTTCCCCACATCGCGGGACTGATCCTGGGCGTCTTCTCGGTGCTCGTATTCCTGTGGAGCATCTCGCCGGTACTGCGCTACTACGTGCACGTGCCGCGGGAGTACATCGACACCTACTACTTCGACGCTCCCGACACCAGCCTGTCGTGGGCGCTGGTGGTCGCGCTGCTCGCTGCGGCGCTGGCGAGCCGCAAGCGCATCGCCTGGTGGCTGCTGACGATCTATCTGACTCTGATCCTGATCACCAACGTGATCGTGAGCATCACCGACCGGAACGTGAACGCGATGGTCGCCGCCGTGGTCCAGGTGGTGCTGATCGGAATCCTGATCGCGGCCCGGCCCGAGTTCTACACCCGGGTCCGGCGCGGCGCAGGCTGGAAAGCGCTGGGTGTGCTCATCGTCGGTCTCGCCATCGGCACCCTCGTCGGGTGGGGACTCGTCGAATTGTTCCCCGGCACGCTGCCGCAGGGCGAGCGTTTCCTGTGGGCGCTCAACCGCGTGACCGCGCTCGCCGCCGCCGACAACGAACAGTTCAGCGGTCGACCACACGGATTCGTCAACACCCTCCTCGGCCTGTTCGGCGCGATCGCCCTGCTGGCCGCCGTCATCACCCTGTTCCGGGCCCAGCGCTCCCACAACGCGCTCACCGGCAACGACGAATCGGCGCTGCGCGGACTGCTGTTGCAGTACGGCGCCGACGACTCCCTCGGCTACTTCGCCACCCGCCGCGACAAGGCCGTCGTGTTCGCCCCCAGCGGGAAAGCGGCCATCACGTACCGTGTCGAACTGGGCGTGTGCCTGGCCAGTGGCGATCCGATCGGCGACCCGGAGGCGTGGCCGCACGCGATCGAGGCGTGGCAGGCGCTCGCGTCCCAATACGGTTGGGCCACCGCCGTGATGGGCGCCAGCGAAACCGGGGCCACCGCCTACAACAAGGCCGGTCTCACCGTCCTCCAACTCGGCGACGAAGCGATCCTCCGCACCCGCGAGTTCAACCTCAGCGGACGCGACATGCGGCAGGTCCGCCAGGCCGTCACCCGGGTCCGCCGCCAGGGCGTCACCGTCCGGATCCGCAGGCACCGCGACGTTCCCCCCGAGGAGATGGCCGAGGCCATCCGGCTCGCGGACGCGTGGCGCGACACCGAGACCGAGCGCGGCTTCTCGATGGCTCTCGGCCGGCTCGGTGACCGCCTCGACGGCGACTGCCTGCTCGTGGAGGCCATCGCCGAGGACGGCGAAATCGACGGCATCCTGTCGCTGGTTCCGTGGGGGCCCACGGGCGTCTCCCTCGACCTGATGCGCCGCAAGCCGACCTCCCCCAACGGCGTGGTCGAGCTGATGGTGTCCGAACTGGCCACCACCTCCGACCAATTCGGCATCACCAGGGTGTCGCTGAACTTCGCGGTGTTCCGCTCGGTCTTCGAGGAAGGTTCCCGCATCGGGGCCGGACCCATTCTGCGGATCTGGCGCTCGATCCTCGTGTTCTTCTCCCGCTGGTGGCAGCTCGAGGCGCTCTACCGGTCCAACGTGAAGTACCAGCCGGAGTGGGTGCCGCGGTTCCTCTGCTTCGAGGACAACCGGCAATTGCTGCGGGTCGGATTCGCCTCGGCCGTCGCGGAAGGATTCGTGACGCTGCCCCGGTTCGGCCGGTCCGGAACCCACGACGCCATCGCGCACACCGGCCACCACGCCGCGGTTCCCGCCGCACTCGTCGCCGCCGAGGGACTCCACTCCGACGGCAGCGCACCCGGCGAGGGCCTCGCGCCGACGGCGACCGGACCGAAACGTCCCGAGCAGGTCCGCGTCCGGCTCGACAAGTTGGCCGGCCTCGCGGAACAGGGCATCGACCCGTACCCGGTCGCGTATCCGCCCTCCCACACGGTGACCGAGGCCGTGGAGTCGCCGGAGGGAACGACGGTCCGCATCGCGGGCCGCCTGCTCCGGATCCGCGACTACGGCGGCGTCGTGTTCGCCGTGGTCCGGGACTGGTCCGGCGACATCCAGATCCTCGTCGACGAGGCCCGGGTGGGTACCGACCGCATCCGGGCGTTCGCCGCCGAATTCGACCTCGGTGACCTCGTCGAGGTCGCCGGCGTCATCGGATACAGCCGCCGCGGAGCGCTGTCGCTGCTCGCGAACGAGTGGCGCATGACCGGCAAGTGCCTGCACCCCCTGCCCGACAAGTGGAAGGGCCTGTCCGACCCGGAGACCCGGGTGCGGCAGCGGTACGTCGACCTCGCCATCAACTCCGACGCCCGCCGCCTGCTCGAGGCCCGCAGCGCCGTCGTGAAGTCGCTGCGCGATTCGCTCGGCGGCCGCGGCTTCCTCGAGGTGGAGACCCCGATCCTGCAGCAGGTGCACGGCGGAGCCAACGCGGCCCCGTTCCTCACCCACATCAACGCCTACAACCTGGACCTGTATCTGCGGATCGCGCCGGAGCTGTATCTCAAACGGCTGTGCGTCGCGGGCATGGAGAAGGTGTTCGAGATCGGCCGCGTCTTCCGCAACGAGGGCGTCGATTTCAAGCACAACCCGGAATTCACGATCCTCGAGGCGTACGAGGCGCACAGCGACTACGAGAAGATGATGGTCCTGTGCCGGGAGCTCATCCAGACGGCGGCGGTCGCGGCGTACGGGCGCGAGATCATCATGCGGCCGGGACCCGACGGCGCGCTGGTGGAGGTCGACATCTCCGGCGAATGGCCCGTCAAGACGATGCACCAGGCCGTCGCCGAGAAACTCGGCGTCGACGTCTCCCCCGAGACGCCGCTCGCGGAACTGCAGCGACTGTGCGACGAACACGAGATCCCGTACCAGTCGGCGTGGGACGCCGGCGCCGTGGCGCAGGAAATGTACGAGCACCTGGTGGAGGACTACACCGAGTTCCCCACGTTCTACACCAACTTCCCCACGTCGATGTCGCCACTGACGCGGCCGCATCCCACGATCCCGGGAGTCGCGGCCAAATGGGACCTCGTCGCATGGGGCATCGAACTCGGCACCGCGTACAGCGAACTCACCGACCCGGTGGATCAGCGGAACCGGCTCACCGAGCAGTCGATGCTCGCGGCCGGCGGCGACGAGGAGGCGATGGAACTCGACGAGGACTTCCTGCAGGCCCTCGAGCACGCCATGCCGCCGACCGGTGGGCTCGGCATGGGCGTCGACCGGGTGGTCATGCTCATCACCGGCGGAAGCATCCGCGAAACCCTCGCGTTCCCCCTGGCCAAGCCGAGGCAATGACCGCCCGTGGCCGGGTTGCCGTCGCGGCTCTGCTGATCCTCGGCGCTGTCGGCTACGCGTCGTGGCTGCTCGAATTCGTCCTCGACACCGGCATCGATCCGCTGCGGGGGTTCGCGAGCGAACTCGCGGCCGCGGACCAGCCGTACGGATTCTGGTTCCGCACCGGCGACCTGCTGACCGGATGCATCGTCGCCGTGGCCGGGGTCCTCGGACTGTCGCGGTACTCGCAGGGCTGGGTGACGGCGGTCGGGTGGATCGCGCTGATCGTGTTCGCATTCGCGACCGTCGCCGATTCGCGCCTGCCGATGAGTTGCGCGGCCACCAACGACCCCGTCTGCGCCGCGCGTGAGGCCGGTGGACACCTGCCGCTCACCCACGATCTGCACGCCATGACCAGCGCGTCCGCGTCGACGGGAGCCGTGGTGTCGTGCCTCGCGTTCCTGTTGGCCGCGTTCCGCTACCGCTGGCCGACGTGGTTGAAAATTACCGGCGTGGCCGTGGCGACGGTGTTCGTCGGGGGCACGGTGTGGACGCTGACGGCCGCCGGGTTGCGCGGCCAACAGGACGCCTGGCTCGGACTCGGCCAGCGCGTCCAGTTGCTCGCGTTCTGCGGCTGGCTGATCTTCGTGGCGCTCAGCGTGATTCACGTCACCCCGGAAAGGGATGGTTCCACGTGAAACGTCCTGGGGAAATGGTGGTGGGAGTGCATGTGGTCGTCGACGGCGACGGCCCACCCGTCGTCCTCTACGGCGGCCTCGGCGGGAACTGGTTCGACTGGGACGAGGTAGTGACACTGCTGTCCGGGACCTGCCTCGTCGTACGGATCGATCGACCCGGATACGGACTCAGTCCCCCCTCCGGTGATCGGCCGTCCGCTCGTGGCGAGGCCGACAGAATCGCCGGCGTCCTCGACGCGCTTCGGGTGACCACCCCGGCCGTGCTCGTCGGCCACTCGCTCGGCGGCATCTACGTCGAGGCGTTCGCGCGGCTGTATCCCGAGCGAACCGGCGGCGTGATCCTGCTGGACGCCACCGTCACCACCCGTCCGCACCGCGTGATCCCGACGCGGTGGCGCGTCACGGCAGGCAGGCGGGTGGCTCGGGCGGCCAGCGCGGTGGGACTGCAGAAACTCCTCGGCCCCACAGTTCGCCGGATCCTGAACCATTCGACACCGCCCGACGGGTTCGCCCCGGACACCCGCCAGTGGGTCGAGCGGATCTACCGCGAGCCCGCCTACCTCGAATCCTCGATCGTCGAGAACGCGTCGTACCCGGCGCTGGCCCAGGAACTGGCCGCACTGCGCGAGACCACGACGATCACGGCGCCCGTCGTCGTGGCCGCCGCCCACACCGGCCGCCGGACGCCCTGGGGGTCGGCGTGGATCCGCACGCAGAGGCAGTTCGCGCAATTCCTGGGCGCCGCGTTCCGCGTCGTGCGGCCCGCGCACCACCACGCGATGATCGATCAGCCCGGCCAGATCGCGGCGATGGTACGGGAGCTGGCAAGCTGAGCGGCGTGCAACTGCTATTGATCCGCCACGCGCTGCCCGAGCTCGTCACCACGTCCGGCGGGCGCGCGGACCCCGCGCTGACCGAGGAAGGTCACGCGCAGGCCAAGCGGCTGCCCGCCGCGCTGGCCCCGTACCGCATCGCCCGGATCGTGAGCAGCCCGCAACGCCGCGCACTCGAGACGGCGGCGCCGGTCGCCGAGGCGCTCAACCTTCCCGTCACCGAGTACGTCGGGCTCGCGGAATACGACTACGACCTCGACCACTACATCCCGTTCCACGAGGCGGAGGCACGCGCGCCGGAGGCCTACGCCCGCATCCGGGCAGGCGAGTTCCCGAAGTCCGTCGACGCCGACGCGTTCCGCACCAGGGTGTTCGAATCCCTCGGCCGCATCGTCGAGGAGTCCGGTCACGAAGACACCGTCGCGGTGTTCGCCCACGGCGGCGTCATCAACGTGTTCCTGCAGGAGCTTCTCGGCCTCGACCGGCCCCTCGTGTTCCCGATCGAATACGTGTCCGTGACACGGGTGCTCGTCTCCCGCAGCGGTGAGCGACGGGTGGCGTCGGTCAACGAGACCGGCCACGTCCGGGACATGCTGCGCCGGTAGAACCCGCTCCGATCCGCTAGAGGCCGGGAATCCGGGGCAGCGGAGGAAGCGGCGGGGGCGGCGGGAGGGTCGGCAGCTGAATCTGCGGCAGACCGGGAATGAGGGGCCGCGGCGCGGGGGCCGGTGCGGGCGCGGGTTCCGGCACGCTCGCCTCCTGCTGGGCCGGCTCCGGAATCGACACCGCGGCCGGCGGTGGCGCCGCCGGTGACGGCGCGGGCGACGGTGAGGTCTCCTCGGCGCTCGGCTGCGTGGCGACCGGACGTGCGTCACCGTCGGAGCTCTGGCTACCGAAGCCGAGACCCAGACCGATCACGGCGACGACGGCCAGCGCACCGCCGGCCAGCGCACCACCGCGGATCACCGGTTTGGCGAACCTCTCGGCGCCGCCGCGGCCCGAAGAGTCCGCGCGGTCCTGTGCCAGCAGCGCAGCGCCTTCCGCGGCCACCAGTTCGGGCTGCACCGGCACGATCACCGGGAGCGCGAGCCACGATTCCATCAGGGACGCGACCAGCGGGATATGCGCGCCGCCCCCGATCAGAACCACCGCGTCGGCACCACGCCCGGACGATTCGATCACCTCGCGGGCCAGGCGCGCCGACGCCTCGACCGGGCGGACGATGAGCGAATCGAGATTGTCCTGCGAGAGCAGCAGCAGACCGCCGTCGCCGGGCACGCAGACCGCGGTGTTGGTCGACAGTTCCTCCTTCGCCCGCCGGCAGCGTTCGGTGAGCGCCCACTCCGCGGCCTCGTCGACCGGGCGGGCAATGCGTTCCTGCTCGAGCTGGTGGTCGCGGATCAAGCGGTCGATGCCGTCGCCGCTGATCTCGCCGGTACGCGCCGACGAGAGCACCGCGCCGGTGAACCGGTCGACCACGGTGACGGTGAGGCCGGAGCTGCCGAGGTCGTAGAACACGAGCGTCGAATGGTCGCCCAGCTGTCCCGACGCCTCGAGCATCCAGAGCGCCGCAGTCACTTCCGGGACCAGATGGCAGTCGATCGCGGCCTCCACGGCAGCCGCCTGCGCCTCGTCCCGATACGCAACACCGAAGACCTGCACGTCGTCGGCGGCGGAGCGCTCGGCCATCACCGTTTCGATGGAGTCGGCAACCAGCAATTCCGGTTGGGTGTGGGCCGAATCCACGGGAAATGACCGGAATACGGCCCCCTCGTCGTCCGGGTACGCCACGCGCACCGCGCTGGCACCGACGGATACACCGAGAACTGAAACCATGGGAAGACTATAACGGTTTGGTCACGACAGGCGTGTCAGGGCCTCGCTGCGTCCGCTGTCGTTGTTTCCACTCAGAGCCCGGGGATCCGCGGCAATTCCAGCGGAGCGGGCGGCGGAATCGTCGGCATCTGGAACTGCGGCAGACCCGGGATCAGCGGAGCGGGTTCCGTCGTCGGCGGAGCCGACGTGTCGGTCGGCGCGACACTCTGCGTTTCGGGGGCGACCGGCGCCTGCGTCGGACTCTGGGTCCGTGCCTGCGGCTGGTACGTGGTGCGCACCTCGGTCTGTGGCGGGATCACGGGCTGCTCGTCGACGGCCGACGGAGCCGCCTCCACCGGCGGGGGCACTTCCGCGGTCGTCGTGGGCTGCGGCGGTGCGGCCTGTTGCGCGGCGGGCGCCTCCGTCGTCGCCTGTGTGACGGCCGGCTGAGCGTCCTCCTCCGAACCCTGCAGAAGGTCGGTGCCGAAGCCGAGTCCGAGACCGACCGCGGCGACCACGGCAACGCCTGCGAGGACGAGGCCGCGACGCCTCCGGGCCGGTGCGATCGCCTCGTCCGGGTACGAGTGCGAAGACGGGTGCCACAGGGCCTGCGTCTCGGGTTCCACTTCCGGTTCGGGTTCGTGCTCCAGCTCGGGTTCGTGCTCGGGCACCGGCTGGGGCAGGGGTGCCACGAACTCGTCGAACGTCGGGAGCGCCAGCAGGGCCGCACCTTCCGCCGCCACCAATTCGGGCTGCGCGGGGACGATCACGGGAAGATCGAGCCAGGACTCCATCACCGACGCGACCAACGGAATGTGCGCGCCGCCGCCGATCAGCACCGCGGCGTCGGGGGCGCGTCCCGAGCGGCGGATGACCTCGCGGGTGAGGCGCGCCGAGGTCTCGACGGGGCCCACGATGAGCGAATCGAAGCTGTCCTGCGACAGGAGCAGCAGACCGCCCTCGCCCGGCATGCACACCGCGCCGTTCGTGGACAGCTGCTCTTTCGCGTCGCGGCACCGCGCGGCGAGCGCGAAGGCGGCCGCAGCGTCGGCGGGATGCGCGAAGCGGTGCAGTTCGAGTTGGTTGTCGCAGATCAGCCGGTCGACGAGGTCGCCGCTGATCTGATCCGAGCGCGCTCTGCTGAGCACCATGCCGGTGTCGCGGTCGAGGACGGTGACGGTGAGACCCGAACTGCCGAGGTCGTAGAACACGAGCGTCGAGTGGTCGCCGAGTTCCCCGGACATCTCCAGCATCTGCAGCGCGGCCGTGACTTCGGGGACCAGTTGGAAGTTGCCGATCTGCAGTCGGGCCATCGCAGCCTGCATGGCACCGGCCTGCTCATCGTCCTGGTACGCGACGCCGATGGCCTCCACCTCGTCGGTCTCGTCCCGCTCGGCGAGCACCGTCCCGATGGATTCGGCGGCGAGCTCCGCCGGCCGTTCGAGTGTTGCGGTCACCGACCGCGATTGGAAGGTCGGGGTTTCGAGGCTCACGGCGTCGTGGCACGCGAAGCGCACCGCGCTGGCGCCGACGGATACACCGAGAACTGAAGTCATGCCGCCGACTATAACGGTTCGGTTACGGGTCTCGCGCAGGAAGGAGACCGGACGCCACGTCAGGCGGGTTTTCGACGTACTCCTGTGACGCACATCGTATTCCCGGCGACCCGTCGGCGTCGAAACCTGCGGAAATGCAACGCCCGAAACGCGGTGAACGCAACACGCCGTGACGTGTCTCGTTGGTGGACGAATATCGCATTTCCGTCCACCCGAGGGGATTCGGCCGCGGTCAGTCGGTTCCGGCTGCGCGTGTGCCGTCCACGTGGGTGCCGAACCACTGCAGCGTGCGCGCCCATCCGTCCCGGGCGGCCGCCTCGTTGTACACGGCGGGCCGGTCGTCGCAGTGGAAGCCGTGCTCGGCCTCGGGGTAGCGGACGATCTCCGTGTCCACCGGGGCGTGCGCGACGGCGGTGCGCAACTCCTCGACCTCCTCGGCCGGGATCCCCTTGTCGCGGTCACCGAACAGGCCCAGCCACGGCGTTCGCAGCAGGCCGGCGGCGTCGAGTTGCGTCGGATACCCGAACCGCCCCTTCGCGATGCCACCGCCGTAGAAACTCACCGCCGCCCCGAGCTCGAGCCGCGTCGCCGTGTGGAACGCGACCGTCCCGCCCATGCAGAACCCGACGATCGCCGTGTTCCGCGGGTCGATCGAGGCCGCCGACAGAGCCGCGACGGCCCCGTCGACGTCCTCGTCGATGTTCGCCGCGGTGAGCTCACCCATCAGCGGCATCGCCGCCTGAAGGTCGTCGTAGGCCAGCACCGGATCACCGTTCCGGTGAAACAGGTGCGGAGCGACGGCGTGATACCCGGCCGAGGCGAAACGACGGCAGACGTCGACGATGTGCTCGGTGACGCCGAACGCCTCCTGGATGACGACGACGCCGCCGCGGGCCGGACCTTCGGGGGCGATGACGGTGAGTGGTGTGGTCACGAAATACGACTCTAGGAAACCGGCTTCAGCGGGTGGATCCCCGGTGCCCCGGCGAGGTGCTCACCGAACGTCCCGAGTGCGGCCTGGAAGTGCGGCGACTGCATGTGCGCGTCGAGCGCCTCCTGGCCGGTCCACACCTCCACGGTGACGAAGGTTCCCGCCACCGCGGCTGATTCGAAGACCTCGTACGAGATGCAGCCCTCTTCCTTGCGGCTCTCCGCGGCCAGCGCGGACAGTCCGCCGCCGACAATCTCCTCGGAGCCGGGCTTGGCAGGAATGGTCGCTACGACATGCAGATCGGACATCGACTCCCTTTCGTGAACGCCACCTCGTGTGGCCCGTCTCACGTAAGCACAGTTGGGTCGGCTAGGAAACCCGAAGTCGCGTCAAATAATCGGCGACCTTCGGTTCGTCCCAGCCGTGCGCCTCGCGGAGGCCGTCCGCGATGGTCGCGAGGTAGGCGGGCGCCGGCGCGTTCCTGGCGACGACGTCGCCGCGGGCGCGGGTGGTGAACGTGCACATGGGAACGCCGCTGCGGGATCCGAGTGTGACCAGGCGGTCGTAGCAGGCGGGTTCCTGCGCGTGAATGTCCTCGAACTGTTCCCGCGTCACCAGGAAGGCGCGGGCCGCGACGGTGCCGGGTGCGTCGGGGTCGTAGAACGCGCGCCCGCCGCCCCAGATCCGCGACTCTCCCGCGAAGAACACCGTGCCGGGTATCACCACCGGCATCGACGCGCGTGGGGCGCGCGCATCGCGGGCGCCCGTGTGCACGAGGCTGCCCCCGGCCGGGCGACCACCACGCAGGTAGCAGGTCAGACGCGTCGCAGCCATGTTCGATCCATAGCTGACGTACCAGATCAGCACACGAACGACCGTACTCGGACAAGATGGTCACATGAGTCTTCTCGGCGAATTCAGGGGCTGGCGCAGCGGTGCACGGAAGCATCACCGTCTGCGGGATCTCGACGGCACTCTCGTCGTCGTCACCGGCGGCGGCAGCGGGATCGGGCGCGAGACCGCGCTGGCGTTCGCGTCCGAGGGTGCCGTGGTGGTGGTCGCCGATCGCGATCTCGAATCCGCGCAGCAGACCTCCGATCTCATCAACTCCGCCCAGATGAAGGGCGGCGGCGCCGTCGCCATCTTCGGTGGCGGCTCCCACGCGTATCAGGTGGACGTCACGGTGGAGGACGAGGTGCGGCGCTTCGCGGAGACGGTGCAGGCCGAGCACGGCACCCCCGACGTCGTGATCAACAACGCCGGAATCGGATATTCGGGCACGTTCACGCAGACGCCGCAGAAGGACTTCGAACGGGTGATGGACGTGAACTTCTGGGGAGTCGTCTACGGTTCCCGCGCGTTCGCCGAGCAGATGATCGAACGCGGAACGGGCGGGCACATCGTGAACCTGTCGTCCGCCGCGGCGTTCACGCCGCAGAAGCGACTCACGGCGTACGCGACGAGCAAGGCCGCGGTGTTCATGCTGTCGGACTGTCTCCGAGCGGAATTGGTGAATCACGGCATCGGCGTCAGCGCCATCTGCCCCGGACTCGTCCACACCAACATCATCCAGGCCACCGACTTCGCCGGCGCCACCCCGGAGGAACAGGCGAAGATGCGCGACCGGACCGACAAGCTCTATCGCAAACGCGGTTTCACCCCCGACCGGGTGGCGACCCAGATCGTGAAGGCCGTCAAGTCCAACAAGGCCGTCGTCCCCGTCACGCCCGAAGCCAAGTTCGGGCGCGTGCTGAGCCGCCTCACCCCGGGCAGCATGCGGCTCGGCGCCCGCCTCGACCTCGGCTGATCCGAGACGTCAAGCTGATCCGAGACGTCAGGGGGTGGGCGCCTGCACCCGGCCGGCCCCCGACGCCCTCCGCACGTGAGTGAGAAAGCGTGCCGGAACACACTTTGCCGCTCACGTGCGGGACCAGCTGGCCAGGTACTCGCGCTCGGTGGGAGTGATGCGGCGTAGCCGCTGGGCGTCGACATCCGCGACGGCCATCTGCGTGGTCGCGGTGACGGCCGGCGGGTCGGTCAGCGCGGCACGGGCACCCCGGACCTCGTAGCCGATGGTGAAGTCGACGGCCCGGTGCTTCACGATCCACATCGTGACCCGCAGCGGACTGTCGGAATGCCGCAACTGTCCCCGGTACTTCACGTGGATGTCGGCGATGAACGCGCTCGTTATGAGCGACGAGTTCTCGCTGCCCTCGCTGAGCAGCCAGTCGATCCGGGCCTCTTCCAGCAGCGTCACCATCCGTGCGTGGTTGATGTGCTGGAAGGCGTCCATGTCGGACCAGCGGACGGTCACGAAGGCGTCGTAGCCGACGACGGCGGCAGGGGAGTCGGTCACGATGGACATCATCCCCTGCCGCCTTCGGTGGAACTCACGCGATGTCGCGCAACCAGTTCCTCAGCCACGTGGTGGCCGGCGTACCCGAACCGTCGACCGCGTAGCTGGTGTAGTCCTGGTGGGCCTGCGACTTGTAGAACTGCTCCAGCTCGTCGATCCGCTTCTCGTTGTGCTGCTCGTCCAGCTGAGCCATCAGCGCGGGCACACCGCCGACCGCGAGGATGTCGTTCCAGATCGCGAGCGCTTCCTGCTGGTAGCGGCCGAACAGGTTCGGCGTCGGATCCGACGTCTGCGCGAGGAACCCGGCGAGCCGCGTCACGAAGTCGTCCTTCGGCGTCGAGCAGTACAGGTCGCCGTACGCGCAGAAGGTGCGTGTGTTCTGGCTGACCCAGCCGAACCCGCCGATGCGGGGACCACCGGCGCCGCTGCCGGCGACGGCGGGGCCGACGAGGGCGTCGGTCGGCGACCGCCGCGGATCGGAGACGAGTCCGACGGCCGCGATCTTGTCGGCCGGGACGACACCGAGGCCGGTGCCGATCTCCGCGGCGAGATCACCTGCGGCGTCGGCGCCCTGGCTGTAGCCGATGATCGACAACTTGGTGTCGGGGCACTGCTGCGCCATCGACGACAGCATGCCCTTGGCGTTGGTGACCGCCTGCGCCTTCGAGCGCCCGTACACGTCCGACTCCCAGGGGAAGGCCGTGGCGGCGTACGTGACGTAGTCGGTGCGGATCGACGACGGCAGGCCGTTGGTGACCGCGGACAGGAGACCCGGAGTCGGCCTGACATTGGCCTTGGTGGACGTTTCCCACGTCCCCGGAATGGCGACCACGTACAGGCTCGGGCAGGGGTCTGCGTTGGCTACTGCGCTCGTACCCATCACCCCCGACGCCACCGGGATGGCCGCGGCAGCGGCCACTGTGGTCAAGAATGCGATAACCCGTCTCATAGCCATGGCATCAACCTGTTCTCCCCTTCGCCGTCCAGCAGACGGGATGCTGCCAGGACGACGTGACCTAAAGATGCACGATCGGTAAATGAACGTTACCGACCGAACGTGACCCCCGCACGATAAACCGGCACCCCGGTAGGAAAACCTACCGGGGTGCGGATTGTACTGGCGGTTACAGCTACCGCTGCGGGGCGGTGGTGGTCTCGATCGGAGACGGCAGCGCCGTCTTGCCTTCGAGGTACGCATCGACCGCTGCGGCCGCGGAGCGACCCTCGGCGATGGCCCACACGATCAGCGACTGTCCGCGTCCCATGTCGCCGGCCACGAAGACGCCGTCGACGTTGGTGGCCCACTTCGCGGAGCGGGCGACGTTGCCGCGCTCGTTGAGGTCGACGCCGAGATCGGTGAGCAGGCCCGGCTTCTCGGGTCCGACGAAGCCCATCGCCAGCAGGACGAGGTCGGCTTCGAGCTCGAAGTCCGAGCCCTCGACCTTCTCGAAGCGACCCGACTTCATCTCGACCTCGTGGGCCTTCAGCGCGGTCACCTTGCCGTCGGCACCGACGAACCGTTCGGTGTTCACGGAGAAGAGGCGTTCGCCGCCTTCCTCGTGAGCGGACGCGACGCGGTACATCAACGGGTACGTCGGCCACGGGGTGTGCTCGGCGCGGGTCTCGGGCGGTCTCGGCATGATCTCGAACTGGTAAACGCTCTCGGCACCCTGACGGTGCGAGGTGCCCAGGCAGTCCGCGCCGGTGTCGCCGCCGCCGATGATGACGACCTTCTTGCCCTCCGCGGTGATGGTCGGCTGCTCCAGATCGCCGAGCTGCACGCGGTTGGCGATCGGCAGGAACTCCATCGCCTGGTGGATGCCGTCCAGCTCACGGCCGGGGATCGGCAGGTCGCGGGCCTCGGTGGCACCGCCGGCCAGGACCACGGCGTCGAACTGCGCGCGCAGTGCGTCCGCGGTGATGTCGACACCCACGTTGACACCCGTCTTGAAGACGGTGCCCTCGGAGTTCATCTGGTCGAGACGGCGGTCGATGTGCCGCTTCTCCATCTTGAACTCGGGGATGCCGTACCGCAGGAGCCCGCCGATGCGGTCGGCCCGCTCGAACACGGTGACCATGTGCCCGGCGCGCGTCAGCTGCTGCGCTGCAGCGAGACCCGCGGGACCGGAACCGACGACGGCGACCTTCTTGCCCGTCGAACGCGTCGGGTGCACCGGCTTGACCCAGCCCTCGTCGAAGGCGCGGTCGATGAGCTCGACCTCGACCTGCTTGATGGTGACGGGGTCCTGGTTGATGCCCAGGACGCACGACGCCTCACAGGGTGCGGGGCACAGCCGCCCGGTGAACTCCGGGAAGTTGTTGGTCGCGTGCAGACGCTCGATGCCGTCGTGCCACCGGTCCTTGTACACCAGGTCGTTCCACTCGGGAATCAGGTTCCCCAGCGGACAGCCGTTGTGGCAGAACGGGATACCGCAGTCCATGCACCGGCTGGCCTGAGTCTTCAGGGTGTCCGACGAGAACTCCTCGTAGACCTCGTTCCAGTCGAGCAGACGCAACGGCACCGGCCTGCGAACCGGAAGTTCGCGCGACGTGTGCTTCAGGAAGCCGCTTGGATCACCCACGAGCTGCCTCCATCACTGCCTCGTCCACGTTCTTTCCATCCTTCTTCGCGGCCTCGATGGCCAGGAGCACCTTCTTGTAATCGCGGGGCATGACCTTCGCGAAATGATTGACCTGCTGCGACCAGTCGGAGAGGATGCGCGCGGCAACCTCGGAGCCCGTCTCGTCGCGGTGACGCTCGATGGCGGACTTCAGCCAGGTGAAGTCGTCACCCGTCAGGTCCTCGAGATCCACCAGTTCGGTGTTGAGGTTGTCCTCGAACGCCTTGTCCGGGTTGTAGACGTACGCGACGCCACCGGACATGCCGGCACCGAAGTTGCGTCCCGTCGCACCGAGGATGACGACCTTTCCGCCGGTCATGTACTCGCAACCGTGGTCGCCGACACCTTCGACGACGGCGGTGGCACCGGAGTTGCGGACCGCGAAGCGCTCGCCCACGACACCGCGGAGCAGAGCCTCACCGCTCGTGGCACCGAACAGGATCACGTTGCCGCCGATGATGTTGTCCTCGGCGACGAACCCGGGCGCGGTCTCCAGCGGCGGACGCACCACGAGGCGTCCACCGGACAGTCCCTTGCCGACGAAGTCGTTGGCATCGCCGTGCAGGCGCAGGGTCATGCCCTTGGGGACGAACGCACCGAAGCTGTTACCGGCCGAACCGGTGAACGTGATGTCGATCGTATTGTCCGGCAGTCCGTCGCCGCCGTACGCCTTCGTCACCTCGTGACCGAGCATGGTGCCGACCGTGCGGTTGACGTTGGTGATCGGTGACTGGAACGTGACCTTCTCGCCCTTGTCGAGAGCGTTGCGGCTCTGGACGATCAGCTGCTGGTCGAGCGCCTTGTCCAGGCCGTGGTCCTGGGTGCCCGTGCAGTACAGGTCCTGGTCCATGAACGCCGACTCGGTCTCGTGCAGGATCGGCGACAGGTCGAGGTTGCCGGCCTTGCTGCCCTTCCAGTGCTCGAGCGCCTTCGTGGTGTCGAGGACGTCCACCTGCCCGACGGCCTCGTCGAGGGTGCGGAAGCCGAGCTCCGCCAGCAGTTCGCGCACCTCTTCGGCGATGAAGAGGAAGAAGTTCTCCACGAACTCCGGCTTGCCGTTGAACCGCTTGCGCAGCACCGGGTTCTGCGTCGCGACACCCACGGGGCAGGTGTCGAGGTGGCAGACCCGCATCATGATGCAACCCGACACCACCAGCGGGGCGGTCGCGAAACCGAACTCCTCACCACCGAGCAGCGCGGCGACCATGACGTCGCGGCCCGTCTTGAGCTGGCCGTCGACCTGCACGACGATGCGGTCGCGCAGACCGTTGAGCAGCAGCGTCTGCTGGGTCTCGGCGAGGCCGAGTTCCCACGGGGCGCCCGCGTGCTTCATCGACGTCAGCGGGGTGGCGCCGGTGCCACCGTCGTGACCGGAGATCAGCACGACGTCCGCGTGTGCCTTGGACACACCCGCGGCGACTGTGCCGACACCGACCTCGGACACCAGCTTCACGTGGATCCGGGCCTGCGGGTTGGCGTTCTTCAGGTCGTGGATCAGCTGCGCGAGATCCTCGATCGAGTAGATGTCGTGGTGCGGCGGCGGCGAGATCAGTCCGACGCCGGGCGTGGAGTGCCGGACCTCGGCCACCCACGGGTACACCTTGTGCGCCGGCAGCTGGCCGCCCTCACCGGGCTTCGCTCCCTGCGCCATCTTGATCTGGATGTCGGTGCAGTTGGTCAGATAGTGCGAGGTGACACCGAAGCGTCCCGACGCGACCTGCTTGATCGCGGACCGGCGCCAGTCACCGTTCTCGTCCGGGGTGAACCGGGCCGGGCTCTCGCCGCCCTCACCGGAGTTGGAACGACCGCCGAGGCGGTTCATGGCGATCGCGAGCGTCTCGTGCGCCTCGGCGGAGATGGAGCCGTAGCTCATCGCACCGGTCGAGAAGCGCTTGACGATCTCGGTGGCGGGCTCGACCTCGTCCAGCGGGACGGGCTCGCGCACGCCCTTCTTGAACTCGAAGAGGCCGCGCAACGCTGCGAGGCGCTCGGACTGGTCGTCGACCAGCTTCGTGTACTCCTTGAACACCTCGTACTGCCCGGTGCGCGTGGAGTGCTGCAGCTTGAACACCGTGTCCGGGTTGAACAGGTGGTACTCGCCCTCACGACGCCACTGGTACTCGCCGCCCACCTCGAGCTCGCGGTGCGCGCGCTCCTCGGGACGATCCAGGTACGCGTTGGCGTGGCGGACCGCGACGTCGGCGGCGATCTCGTCGAGGCCGATGCCGCCGAGGCTGGACTGCAAGCCGGTGAAGTACTCGTCGACCAGGTCCTGCGACAGGCCGATGACCTGGAACAGCTGGGCGCCGGTGTAGGACGCCAGGGTGGAGATGCCCATCTTGGACATCACCTTGAGCACACCCTTGCCCGCGGCCTTGATGTAGTTCTGGATGGCCTTGTCGAGGCTGACACCCTGCAGTTCGTTGTTCTGCACCGCCTCGTCGACGGTCTCGAACGCCATGTACGGGTTGACCGCTGCCGCACCGAAGCCGATGAGGAGCGCCATGTGGTGCACCTCGCGGGCGTCGCCGGCCTCGACGATGAGGCCGACCTTGGTGCGGGTCTTCTCACGCACCAGGTGGTGGTGCACGGCCGACGTCAGCAGCAGCGACGGGATGGGCGCGTACGTCTCGTTCGACTCACGGTCGGACAGGACGACGAGGCGCGCACCGCCGGCGATGGCCTCCGACACCTGGTAGCGGACGTCGTCGAGGGCCTTGCGCAGACCCGCTCCCCCCTCGGCCACCGGGTACAGGCCGCGGACGATGACGCTGCGGAAGTTCGGGAAGTCGCCGTCGTCGTTGACGTGAATGAGCTTCGACAGGTCGTCGTTGTGCAGGATCGGCTGCGGCAGGAAGATCTGCCGGCAGGACTCCGCGGTGGGGTGCAGCAGGTCGTGCTCGGGGCCGATGGTGCCGCCGAGGCTGGTGACGACCTCCTCGCGGATGGCGTCGAGCGGCGGGTTCGTGACCTGCGCGAACAGCTGCGAGAAGTAGTCGAACAGCATCCGCGACCGCGAAGACAGCACGGCGATCGGGGTGTCGGTACCCATGGAACCGAGAGCCTCGGCACCGGAGATCGCCATCGGCTTGACGAGGAGGTTGACCTCTTCGTTGGTGTACCCGAACATCTGCTGACGCAGAACGACGCGCTCGTGCGACATGTAGGTGTACGGGCGGTCCGGCAGGTCGTTCATGTGGGTCAGACCCTGGTCGAGCCACTCCTGGTAGGGGTGCTCGGCGGCCAGTTCCGACTTGATCTCGTCGTCGCTGATGATGCGACCCTCGGCGGTGTCGACGAGGAACATGCGGCCGGGCTGCAGCCGGATCTTCTTCACGACGGTGGCCGGGTCGATCGGCAGGACGCCGACCTCGGAGGCCATGACGACGAGGTCGTCGTCGGTCACCCAGAGGCGGGACGGACGCAGGCCGTTGCGGTCCAGGACGGCGCCGATGACGGTGCCGTCGGTGAAGCACACCGAGGCCGGTCCGTCCCACGGCTCCATGAGCGACGAGTGGTACTGGTAGAACGCCCGGCGTGCGGGGTCCATGCTCTCGTGCCGTTCCCACGCTTCCGGGATCATCATCAGCACGGCGTGCGGCAGGCTGCGGCCACCGAGGTGCAGCATCTCGAGCACCTCGTCGAACCGCGCGGTGTCGCTGGCGCCCTTCGTGCAGACCGGGAAAATCTTCTCCAACTGATCGCGACCGCCGAAGATGTCGCTGTCGATGAGCGCCTCACGGGCACGCATCCAGTTCTCGTTGCCGGTGACGGTGTTGATCTCACCGTTGTGGGCCACGCGCCGGAACGGGTGGGCCAGCGGCCACGACGGGAACGTGTTGGTGGAGAAGCGCGAGTGCACGAGGCCGAGGGCCGACTCGAGGCGCTCGTCCTGCAGGTCCAGGTAGAAACCCTTGAGCTGCGGGGTGGTGAGCATGCCCTTGTAGACGAACGTCTGGCTCGACAGGCTCGGGAAGTACACGGTCTCGCGACCGGGGCCGTCCTTGCCTGCGCCTTCGCTGCCCAGTTCGTGTTCGGTGCGCTTACGGACGACGTAGGCGCGGCGCTCGAGGTCCAGGCCGGTGAGGGCGTCGTTCTCGCTACCGATGAAGATCTGCCGGAACGTCGGCATGGCGTCGCGGGCCAGGGCGCCGAGCGACGAGTCGTCGGTCGCGACCTCGCGCCAGCCGAGAACCTTCAGGCCCTCGCTCTCGACGATCTTCTCGACGGCTTCGGCGGCGCGCTGCGCGTCGGCCTTGCTCTGCGGCAGGAATGCGATGCCGGTGGCATACGTACCTTCCGCGGGCAGCGGAAAGTCGACCACGGCGCGGAAGAACTTGTCCGGGACCTGGAGGAGGATGCCGGCGCCGTCACCCGTGTTGGGTTCGGAGCCCGCGGCACCACGGTGCTCGAGGTTCACCAGCGCGGTGATCGCCTTTTCGACGATGTCCCTGCTGCGGCGGCCCTTCATGTCCACGACGAACGCGACACCACAGGAGTCGTGCTCGTTCGACGGGTGATACAGCCCCTGGGGGCCTGGAAGTTGCTTCATACCTAGCCTTCGTATGCCAAAAGATGCACCGACGACCAGCAGCGCTGATGGCCATCAACTTGCAATGCAGGTGCCGTCACGACGTGCTCGGCACCACCGATCGGCTATCGCCCTTTTGCAGCACGCTGGGTGTGGTCCTCGCACCAGGCGACGTGGCTTTTCGGTCGGGTCGGACTTTCGTGGGTCCAACGTGTAACGAAAACGATAATTCAGAACCCCTGACGAAACACAACTTAGGTTGGCCTATTTACCCTCTGAACTGGGCATTGTCGAGGGCGGACCTCGTCCGACTGCACTGAGTACATGTTAAGTGAGCGCGCCGAGGACCGCTGTAATTCCCGCAGTCGGATCGAAATCGAGATCCGGGACGGTGAGCTGGTGAAGGATGAGACCGTCCAGGTAGTCGGTGATCACGACGGCGTCCGAGGCGGGGTTTTTCGAACCCACGAGTTCCAGCATGTCCGCGCCCCATTCCACGAGGGCGCGCCGTGCCGATCCGATCTTCGCGTCGAGCCCCGGCGTGACGGAGGCCTCGACGAAGAGCGCGTATCGCGCGCCCGTGCGGACCCGGTCCGGACCGGTGGAGAATCTCACGAACGCGACCAGCGCGTCGACCAGCGCATGCGTGCTGTCGGGGCGGAGATGCGCGAACTTCTCCCAGTCCTCCCGGTCCCGTTCGACGAGCCGGGTGACGATCCCTTCGAGCAGTGCGCCCCGGCTGCGGAAGTAGTTGGACGTGGACCCCTGCGGCATTCCGGCCAGTTCGTCGACGCCGCGGTGCGTGAGGGCGCGGACCCCCTTCGTGCCGAGAAGCGCGATGGCGGCGTCGAGCACCTGCTCCCGTTTGTCTGCCATGACACCGACACTACAACGGTAGTAAATTCACTACACCCGTAGTAGCGTGGTGGTCATGACGCACTCCGCAGCAGTCCTCGGCGGCGGCATCGGCGGGCTCGCCGTCGCCCGCTACCTGTCCCGCGCCGGCTGGCACGTCGACGTGTTCGAGCGTGCCGACACCCTGCCCACGTCGGGCACCGCGCTCGGCATGTGGCCGCAGGCCCTCGACGCGCTGGACGCGATCGGCGCGGGCGATCGGGTGCGCACGCTGGGATCGCCGCAGCACCGCGGGTCGCTCCTGCGCCCCGACGGATCCGTGATCGGCACCATCGACAACCGCGACCGCACCGCCTACCTGCTGTCGCGGCCCGCCCTGCTGGCCACGCTCGCCGAGACGCTGCCCGACGGCATGATCTCGTTCGGCACCCCCGCTCCCGCTCCCGCCCTCGACGCGCTGACGGACCGCGACGTCGTGATCGGCGCGGACGGTCTGCGCAGCCCGACCCGCACGCAACTGTTCGGCGAGAAGTTCGAGCCACGATATGTAGGAGCCACCGCCTGGCGCGGCTGGGTGCCCGGGCACCGCGACACGGTCAGCGAAACCTGGGACGCAGACGCACTTTTCGGCATCACCCCGCGCGACGGCGAACTGGTCAACTGGTTCGCGTGCATCCGCACCGACGCCGGGCACCCCGGCGGCCTCGACTTCCTCCGGTCCCGGTTCGGGAGCTGGCACGCCGACGTCCGGGCAGTACTGGATGCGGCCACCCCCGACGCGATGCTCCACCACGACCTGTACGAGTCGCCTGCCCTCCCGTCGTACGTATCGGGCACCACGGCGCTGCTCGGCGACGCCGCCCACGCGATGGCGCCGAACCTCGGCCGCGGTGCGTGCGAGGCCCTCGTCGACGCCGTCACGCTCGGCCGATTCCTCACCGCCGACACCGACATTCACACCGCGCTGCGCCGCTACGACCGCACGCGGCGGCCCGCGACCCGGCGGCTGGTGCGTGGATCGCGCGCCATGTCCGCCGTCGCGATGACCGGCCGTCTCCGTCCGCTGCGCGATCTGACGGTGAGGCTGGCCGCGGGCCTGGCCTGACCGGAATCCGGGGGCGCGGGAACGGTTGCCCGTCTGGTACTTTGCCGCGGTAGGGGGAAGAGAAAGAACCGGGGGCGGTCATGGGGGCGGTGAACGACGGCTGCGGCAGTGCGCCGGCAGCACGGACGGATCTCATCGGGGAAACAACACATCCACCGTGTCGGTGGAGGCATTCTGCTGTGCTCGCTTCCCTCTTTCGGTGCCTCTGATCTGCATCTCTCTTGCGTGTGCTTCGTCAGCACCCGTCCGTTCGATCAGCCATGTCCGCTCGACTTCAGGAGTCAAGACTTGAGAATCCGCATGCACGCTCTGGCCGCCGCGATCTCGGTGTCCGCCGCCGCTCTGCTCGGGGCCGCGACGGCACACGCCGCTCCGGCCACCGCGCCGTCGACGTCGCAGCCGGGTGTCACCGATCCCGCGACGCCGCCCACCACGTCGCAACCCGGCGTGACGGTCCCGTCCACACCGCCCAGCACGTCCCAGCCGGGCGTCACCGACCCGGCCGTGCCGACCACGACGGCGCCCGCTCCCCCGCAGGCGCCGCTGGCGGTCCCGGGCGCCGAGACGGCCGCCCCCGCAGCACCCGACCTGGTGCAGGGCGGGGCTCCGGCCGAACCGGCACCCGCGGCGCAGTCCGTGCCCGCCGAGCAGGCCGCCCAGCCCGCGACCGTGTGGATCGACCCCGACGACATGCCGAAGTCGCACCAGGCACCCGTCGCCCCCGCCCTTCCCGTCCCGAAGCCGGTGGTCGAGGTGAACGCGGCCGCCGACACGCAGGTCGGCGCGGTGCCGGTGGCCGTCAACGGCCGCCAGTACGGCAACCCCGAGGGGTACGTCGGGACCATCGGCTGGCGCGTCGGTGACGCCACCGGCACCGCGGGCGTCGCCGTCGACCCGTCCTCGCCGACCGCCGCCACCGTCTCCGCCTTCTCGGCCGACTCCAACGCCGAGCACCCGACGAACTGGTCGGCACCCGTCGACGTCACTCGAGTCGCCGCCGTGATCGCGGACGCCGCCGACCGGTACCCGGCGTTCGGGCAGCTGGTGCAGACGATCGCGTCCCTGCCCGCACCGCAGCTCCCGCAGCTGCAGTCGACCGACAGCGGTCCGGCGACCACCACGATCGGCGGCGTGAACGTGCGCAGCCAGGCGACGCTGCACGTGTGATCCGATTCCCCCGCGCGGAGCCGTCAGGGGTGGGCTCCGCGCGGAGGAATGAGGTGTGGAGGATTCAACTGTGACAGAACCGCCGAACAGGGCAGCCCTCGATCGCTTCTCGCACTGGTACCCGCCCTTCCCCTCGGCCGCGGCACCGACGGTTCCCGTCGCGGAGCCCGAACCCGAACAGCTGCCCCCTCCCCCCGCGCCGACATGGCTGACGCCAGGCGACGAACCCGATCCCACCCCGCCCGTCCGGGACGATCGCGGCAAGCGGACACTCGCGGTCGCCGGAGCCGCCGCAGCGGTGATCGCCGTCGTCGCCGGTGGGGTCGCCGTGTTCGCCTCGACTTCCGGTGACGCGCGCGGAAACCCGGTCGCCGCAGGATGGTGCACCGCATCCCGCGACGGTGCGACGGTGGTCGGCAACGGTCCCGGCGGGACCTCCGACGGCGTCGCCGCGATCCTGGCCTTCGATCACGCTTATTACGTCGCACGAAGCGGCGCGAAGGCCCGCGAGGTGGTCGCTCCCGACGCGCCGCTGGGGTCCGCCGAGACCATCCAGGGCGGCATCGATTCGCAGCTGCCCGAAGGCACCGAGCACTGCCTCGCCATCACCGAAACCGAACCCGGCCGCTACGCGGTGACGCTGGCGGAACTGCGACCGGACGGGTCGACGAAACGGTACGAGCAGGTCGTCACCACCGCGGACCGCGACGGTCGCACGTACATCACATCCATTGGAGACGCGAAGTGACCGACCCACTGCAGCAAGCACTTCCGGTGTCGACCCTGGTCCTCGGGGCGTGCGGAGGAGCAGGCGCCACCACGACGACGCTCGGGCTCGCCAACACCGAGGCGGCCCGCGGCGGTGCGGTCGTCGCCGTCGACGCGACTCCCGCGGGCGGCGATGTCGCCGAACGCGGCGCCGACGCGGTGCTGTCGGTGAGCGGCCTGGAACAGTTGGTGGCGTCCGCCGCCGCAGGCCCCGTGGCGGACGACGTGTTCGACGGATACTGCTCCCGCACCAGTGCCGGCACCCGCATCCTGAACCGCATCGGCAACCAGACCGCGGCAGATCGCGAATTCCACACTCTCACAGGCTCACTGCGCACCCGAGGCGTCAGTGCCGTCCACGACCTCGGCCACCGGTTGCGTGCCGCGTACCTCGCGCCGCTGCTGGCCACGCCGACCCCCATCGTCCTCGTCGTCCCGTGCCGGGCCGACGCGTTCAACCGCCTCCGGTCCGCACTGCAGTCGATCGGTGACACGCTCGGCGAACCCGGACTCGCCCGCACCGTCGTCACCGTGTCCAACCAGGACGCCACCGGCTGGCAGGTGGATCTCGACCTCCTCCGCGAATACCTGGGCGGACAGGTGTGGGGCGTCGAGACCATCCCCTACGACGAACACCTGGGCATGGGAATCGTCATCGAACACGGCAAACTCGCGCCCGAAACCCGGGCGGCGTACCAACGCGTCGCCGCGGCGGCAACGGCCGTGGCCGAAGGTCGTGAGGAACGGGTCTGAGCCGGTACGTCCAGTACCCTTCCGGGCCGGGAGGACATTCGACAAGCAGGGGGCTGTCTTGGGGAAACTATCGGCGACTGCAGCGCGCTGCTCACCGAAATGGACGCGTTCCGTCAGGGTTTCGGTCAACCCGCGAAGCTGACCGACGCCCTCCGTTCGGCGCTGCTCCTCATCCCGTTGACCGACAGCGACCGGCTGCTGACCAGCACGTTCGGCGGGCTCAACTGGGTGTGTGCGTTCACCAGCGAACAGGAGTACGCCCGATACGCGCTCGCCCGCGGCGAACAGGGCGGACCGTGCCGCTTCCACACCGGAACAGCCGTTCGACTATTACTGAACTGACCGGAGCCGCTCGACATTTGCACACGAATTTGCCATTTGCACTCGCAATTGCGTGAGATTCTGGCTAATCGGTGTGCAAACGCGACAACAAGCGACTACAGCGCGACCGCGTCACGCCTCCAGCAATTCCTTGAGCTTTTGGAGGTCGGCGGTGACGGTTGCGGCGTCCTGCGCGAATTCTTCGGCGCTCACGCCGTCGCGCCGGCGGATGGTGAAGAGGACTTCGCTGTGGTCGCCGTCGGGGATGACGCGGACGGGGTTGTAGACGGTGTCGCCGCCGGGGAGGGTGACGTCGTGGTCGAGGATGCCGTAGTCGTTGGCGGGCGCGAAGGTCACCGCGACCTGGCCCATCGGGGAGTCGGCGAGCCAGCGGTCCCCGTCGCGGGTGATGGTGCTGCTGAGGCCGGCCGCCCAGGCGGGGAGGTTGGCGGGGTCGCTCGCGTACGCGTACACGTCGGCGGCGGTCCGGGCGATGAACACACTGACATGCGTTGATTCGGTCGTCATGACACCCAGCATCCCCGCTGCTCGACCCGGATGATTGAAGAAATCGGACCCCCGGGTGCGCGATGTCCGAAACCTTCAATGCGGGTCCGCCCGAGATCGTTAGCGTTCTGGGCATGACCGCAACATTCAGTGCCATCGAACTGGTCGTCCGCGACCTGCCCACGTCGCTCGCGTTCTACCGGCGGCTCGGACTCGACATTCCGGCCGACGCCGATCAGGCGCCGCACGTCGAATTCGAACTTCCGGGTGGGGTCCGCCTGCTGTGGGACACGATCGAGACCATCCGCTCGTTCACCCCCGATTGGACCGAACCTGCCGGCGGGCATCGCATCGCGCTCGCCTTCGACTGCGGGACCGCTGCCGGCGTCGACAAACTCTTCGACGAGATCACGGGCGCCGGGTACACCGGCAAGAAGAAGCCGTGGGACGCACCGTGGGGGCAGCGCTACGCCACCGTCGACGACCCCGACGGCAACTCCGTCGACCTCTTCGCCCCGCTCACGCCGTGACGAGCTGACCGAACGTGCGGCCCGTCAACTCCTGGGCCTCCCGGATCAGGTGGGCCTGGTCGGCGAACCCGGCCATGCCGGCCGCCTGCGCAGCGGGAATGGCCGACCCCGCCAGCCCGACCGCCGACTGCAACCGAAGGATCCGGGCCAGCATTTTCGGCCCGTAACCGAACTGCCGTCGGCACAGGCGGTGCAGTTGGCGCTCGCCGACACCGATTCCGTCCGCGACGTCGCGGACGGACACCTGCTGCTGCAGAAGTCGCACGACCGCGGAGATTCGGCCGTCCGGCGGCGGCCCGAGGAGCCGGCGTGACCGCGCGAACTCCTCGAGTGCCCGGCCGGGGTCGGCGGCGTCGGCGATCCTCCCGAGGAATTCTGCAGTGACGCGGTTGCTCAGCACGTCGGCGAGCGGCACCCGCTGATTGATCAACTCCTCGGCCGGGGTTCCGAGGAGGTCCGGCAGAATGCCCGGGGTACAACGCAACCCGACGTAACGGTCACCCGCTCGGCTGCGAGTGAGATACGGGCGGGAGTCCGGGCCGGCCACGACGACGTCGCCGTTCATCCAGATGAGGTCCATGCAGCCGTCCGGCAGGATCGCCGCCTCACCGCCGGCCGCCGTCTTCTGCCACACGACGGCGCCGGGGAACACCGACCGCCGCTCCGTGTACATGACCCCATGCTAGGCAGCCACTACGACACTCTGCCGGGGTGCGCGGTCAGGCGCCCGGCTCGCCGACGTGCAGATCCGGCTCCCAGTCGTAGACGACGGAGGTCCGCAGCAGAATGTCCTGCAGCGACCGGCGCCTGCCGTCGACTGCCGCCCACAGCAACCCGAACCCGAACATCACGCACAGCACCGCCCGGAGAAGTGCGCGGAGCCAGCCGATCAGTTCACCGTTGCGGCTGACCACCCGCAGCCCCATGATCACGGCGCCGACGGTGCGGCCGCTCACCGCCCAGCACGCGGTCAGGTACAGCACGGCCACGCCGATGAACATGCTGACGGAGAGGAGGGCACTGGCATCGGGAAACGTGAACGCCTGCGGGGAGAACAGCAGCCGCACGAACAGTGCACCCACGTAGATTCCGCCCATCACGGCCATGACGATCGCCAGGTCGATGCCGCAGGCCAGACCGCGGGTGACGATCCCGGCGGCACGGTGCGCCGGGGCGCTCATGCATCGTCCGGTTCGTGCCCGCGGCCGAACAGCTTGCCCACGAACCCGGCGACGGCGTCGTCGGCCTGCATGCCCTGGGTGCGCACCCCGCGGACCGCCTCGTTGGACATCGAGTCGGTCGATTCACGGATGATGCGCGGGAGGTCGACGCCCTCGATCACGGTGTCGGCGAGCACGACCAGATCGACGCGCCCGATGACGGAATCCACGTCGACGCGGTCGACGATCGCATCCACGTCGACCCGCGCGGCGACGGCGTCGATGTCGACGCGGTCGAGTATCTGCGGAATGTCGACCCGGGCGGCGATCGCGTCCACGTCCACCCGGTCGATGATCCGCTGGATGTCGATGCCCTCGGCGACGACGTCGAGGTCGACGTGATCACGCACGATCGCGGTGAGGTCCACCTCCTGAAGGGCGACCCGCACGACCTTCCGCAGCACCGCGTGCAGCACCCGGTCCGCGAGTTCGTCGGCGCCGCGGAGTGTCTCGGTGCCGCGTTCCTCGAGGGTGACCAGAACGGGGTCGACTCCCGGCAGGCGTCGCGCCGTGTCGATGCCGAATCCGATCACGCGCTGCAACGCGCCGCCGGCGGTCGCGGCGGCGCCGACCGCGAGGCGCAGCGGATCGGGGGCTCTCCTGCCGTCCATATTCGCTATCCAAGCCGGTCGACGCCGGGGCCGCACGGGTTCCCGCGAACTGGGTCACCCGCGAGGAGCGCCGGGGCCGTGCACGATTCGCGGGGCGGGCTTTCCGGACGCCCGCTGAGGGGCCCAGCCGGCGAGTTCGGTGAGCATCTCGGCGACCCGATCGGAACACTGCGCGGGATCCGGGGCCGGTCCCAACCCGAGTGCCTCGACCACCAGAACGTTGCCCTGGGACAGTCCGTGGACCCCGAGCGACCACCCGAAGTGACGGTTCCAGGCCAGGACGGCCTTCCGGCCGCGGTAGTAGGGGATCTCGCTGGAAAGGGTCACGACCACGTCGAACGCCGGCGTGAACCACCAGTCGACCGACAGGGCTTCCACCATCGTCGCGACGGAACCGACGTACTCACCGACATTCGCCGAGCTGGTGGCCCGGACCTGGCTGATGCTCATCTACAACCCACTCTCGACGTTCGCAGAAACCGAGCGGAAGAAGCCGGACGGCAGGTTCACACTCGAGTCATTCGTCACGAACCGCCGAGGGGACGGGTTCCGGCCGGAAGGGCCGGAAGTTCGCGACGTGGCTTCCACTCCATCGTCGGGCTGCGCCGACCACGCGGGTAGGCACCCTGGGGTGGGGATGACACCACCCCGGCGGGCCCGTCGGCTAACGGATTCCGGCGCCGTACCGACACAGCGCAGGACGTGCCCGCAGGCAGGACCGCCGTGCACCTGGGGACGGTCGAGTGCTTCGGCCTGACGCCGCGGGCGATTCCCGGCCCCGGCGGTGTGTCGCACATTCCGTGAATCCAGGGCTACCGCCGCGACGGCGTGTGGGTGCCGGCCGGGACACCGTCCACCGGATCGTGCGTCGCCGGGTACGGCGCCCCGTGGTGGGAGGTCGGCGTCTCGACGGGCGCCCACACGACCTGCGGACTGCAGGAGGGGATCGTCACGTACGTCAGCGTCGCCTGCAATCCGATCCGACCCCAGTAGGCACCGGTGCAACCAACGAAACGAGGCCACGCACTCCGTGGAGTTCGTGGCCTCGTTGTCGCGATTCCGAAGAATCGCCTGTGGTGGGCGAAGGGGGACTTGAACCCCCACGTCCCGAAGGACACTGGCACCTGAAGCCAGCGCGTCTGCCATTCCGCCACTCGCCCGAGCGACCCGGAAACATTAACACGAGGTCGCCAGAAATCACGATTCGTACAGGTCAGGACCCGAACCGGCGACAAAAACACCCGTTCAGGCAAAGACCGATATCATGCAAGGGCGTAGACCCGTGTCATGGCTCGAGGCAATGACAGTACCGTGGGATCCACGCACGGCAGTGGCGCGACACGGACGTGTCTTGTCACGGCTGCCGCGCACCGAGGACAGAAGGCCCGACCGACAGGCACCGTGAGGAGGTTCCGATGGGGATAGTTCAACGTTTCGAGCGGAAGCTCCAGGGAGCCGTGGGTGACGCGTTCGCCCGGGTCTTCGGCGGTGGTGTGGTGCCGCAGGAGGTGGAGGCCGCGCTTCAGCAGGAAGCCTCCGACCGGATCCAGCAACTGGACGGTGGGCACCTGCTCGCGCCGAACAGCTATGTCATCGCCATCAACAACTCGGACCACGAAGGGCTTGCCGCCGACCGCGAGTTGACGGTCAAGGCCTTTGCCCGACACCTCGAAGACTTCATTCGCGACCAGGGCTGGCAGACGTATGGTCCCATTCATGTCGCGTTCGAACCGTCGCCGTCACTGCACACCGGGCAGTTCCGCACCCGGGGTTCGGTGGATCCGGACGCCGGCCGCCAGGGTGCGGCCACGCCGGGGCGACCCGAACCGCCACGCGGTCCCGCACCGCGACCACAGGCACCGTTTGTACCCGTCACGTCGAATCCAGGAGCTGGCCCCATGACGCAGAACTCAGGCTACGACCCCAGCCGCGAACCAGCGGGCAACCGCAATCCCGAACCGCAGTACGCGCGCAACGGTCATGCCCATGCGGGTCAGGACCAGCGGTACCCGCAGGGCTACCAGAACGGTTACGACCGCGGCGGCTACCAGCAGGGCGGCTACGACCAGCAGCAGTACCCCGACGACCAGCGCGGCGGGTACCCCCAGGATCAGGCCTACGGTCAGGCATACGACCAGGGCGCGCAGGCCCCCGGTTACGAGCAGCCCGCGGACGCCGGTTACGACTACCAGCAGGGCGGCTACCAGCAGGACTACCAGGGCGGCTACGACCAGCAGGCTCCCGCGCGCTACCCGGACGGCTCCTACGCCGACGCCGGCTACCAGCAGCCGCAGGGCTACGACCAGGGTTACGACCGCGGCGGCTACCAGCAGGGCGGCTACGACCAGCAGCAGTACGACCAGCAGGGGTACGCCGACTACGACCAGGGCGGCTACGGCCAGCAGGCGTACGCACCGGACGGGCACACGTTCACGGCGACCCTGCAGCTCGAGGACGGCAGTGGACGCCACTTCCAGCTGCGGGAGGGCAACAACATCATCGGCCGCGGCCAGGAGGCACAGTTCCGCCTGCCCGACACCGGTGTGTCGCGCCGCCACATCGACATTCGCTGGGACGGTCAGGTGGCGATGCTGTCCGACCTGGGCTCGACCAACGGCACCACCGTCAACGGTGCGCCGGTGCAGGACTGGCAGCTGGCCGACGGAGACATCATCCGGGCGGGTCATTCGGAGATCCTGGTCCGAATCCTCTGAGGCTCCACCGAGTTGGGACCCCGAAGATACTTCGCCGATACCCGAACCCGAACTCCCTCGCCGAGACACAACCGAGACGGCTTCGATACTGGACCGACATCGCGTCGGAGCCCGTGTCGGACGTAACACGGTGGGGACTCCGTATCGTTGTGGGCTGTCCGTATCCTGATCGCAGGGTGCGGGTTGCCCCTATGATGCTGCGAGAAAAAGACGCCGGAATCTCGACTGTTCCGGCCACAGAAGGAGGTGGACTGCCGTGCAAGGTTTGATTCTGCAACTCACACGAGCAGGTTTCCTGCTCCTGCTGTGGCTGTTCGTCTGGACCGTCCTGCGGGCGTTGCGTGGCGACATCTACGCCGGCTCCGGCGTCCGTGTGCCGCCCCGATATTCGCGCAGCGGCAATGTTCTGCCGTCGCTGGGGAAGACGAAGACGGCCAAGTATCTGGTGGTGACGCAGGGCGGCCTCGCCGGCACGCGCATCACTCTCGGCACTCAGCCCGTCCTCATCGGCCGGGCCGACGACTCCACGCTCGTCCTCACCGACGACTACGCGTCCACCCGCCACGCTCGGCTCTCCCCGCGAGGCGCCGACTGGTACGTCGAAGACCTCGGCTCGACCAACGGCACGTACCTGGATCGCGCCAAGGTCACCACATCTGTCCGCGTGCCGCTCGGTACCCCCGTACGGGTCGGCAAAACGGTAATCGAGTTGCGCCCGTGACCCTCGTACTCCGCTATGCCGCCCGCAGCGATCGTGGCCTCGTCCGTTCCAACAACGAAGATTCGGTGTACGCCGGGGCCCGCCTGCTGGCGCTCGCGGACGGCATGGGCGGTCACGCGGCCGGTGAGGTCGCGTCGCAGTTGATGATCGCGGCCCTCGCGCATCTCGACGACGACGAGCCGGGCGAGGACCTGCTCGGCAAGCTGGAGGCCGCTACCCGCGAGGGCAACGACACCATCGCCGATCACGTCGAGGAAGACCCCGAACTCGACGGCATGGGCACCACGCTCACCGCAATCCTGTTCTCCGGCAACAAGCTCGGGCTGGTCCACATCGGCGACTCCCGCGCGTATCTGCTTCGCGACGACTCCCTCGCACAGATCACCCGGGACGACACGTTCGTGCAGTCGCTGGTCGACGAGGGCCGGATCACCGCCGAGCAGGCACACACCCACCCGCAGCGCTCGCTCATCATGCGCGCCCTCACCGGCAACGAGATCGAACCGACGCTGACGGTCCGCGAGGCCCGCGCCGGCGACCGTTATCTGCTGTGCTCCGACGGACTGTCGGACGTGGTCAGCGACGAGACCATCGAGAACACGATGCGGGAGGGCTCGCAGGACGAGTGCGCCGACCGGCTCATCGAACTCGCCCTGCGCAGCGGCGGCCCGGACAACGTGACGGTCGTCGTCGCCGACGTCATCGACCTCGACTACGGACAGAGTCATCCCATCGTGGCCGGTGCCGCCTCCGCCGACGACGAGGAGGACACGCCGCCGCCCAACACCGCCGCGGGACGTGCGGCGGCGATGCGTCCGCCGCGTGCCACGCCGAAGCGGGTGGTCCCGCAGGTCGAGGAACCGCCGACGAAGAAGAAGCGTCACCGCATGTGGTGGGCTGCGCTCGCGCTCGGTCTGATCGTCGTGGTCGCCGTCGCTGCCTTCGTGGGGCGGGCTCTGGTCCGCAACAACTACTACGTCGGCGCCGACGGCGAACGCGTCACCGTGCTGCGTGGAGTTCCCGGTTCGGTGCTCGGGTACTCGCTGCACGAGGCGAACCTGGTCGGCTGTGTCAGCGACTCCGGCGACCTGACGTTGATGTCGCCGACCGAATCGCCGAACGGGTGCACCATCCTCGAGGTCGACGACCTTCAGCCGTCCGCCCGTGAGCAGGTGCGTGCGGGGTTGCCCTCGGGCAAGCTCGACGACGCCCGCAACCAGATGACGCGGCTCGCGCAGAACGATCTGCTTCCGGTGTGCGAGTCGGAGTCCGCCGCCACCACGACGACCACCCCGGCACCGAGTCCCGTTCCGACGCCGGCACCCGCGCCCGTCCCGGAGACCACGGCGCCCGCGCCCGCCCCCGCACCCGCTCCCCCGGCAGCGTTGCCTGCCCCGGAGACGCCTGCGCCCCAGACCCCGACCGCCACCCCGGCGCCGACCGTGACCCAGGTTCCCGGTCAGAACTGCAGGACGGCTAGCTGATGTCGGTCGCAAGTGCATCACCGGGGGCGCAGTTTCCCAGTCCACCCGGCGGGTTCGCGCCAGCCCCCGTGCAGTCGACGCGCCGGGGCACCGAGCTGATCCTGATCGGTTTCGCGATCCTGATCACCACGATCTCGCTGGTGCTGGTGGAGGCCAGCCAGGAACAGAGCATCACCTGGGACCTCGCCAAGTACGCCGCCGCCTACACGGCGCTGTTCCTGATCGCGCATCTCGCGGTGCGCCGGTTCGCGCCGTACGCCGATCCCCTGATCCTGCCGATCGTCGCGCTGCTCAACGGACTCGGCCTGGTGCTGATCCACCGACTCGACCTCGCCGACGCACAGTCCGCCGCCTACTTCGGGCTGCCCGTCCCGTCGCCGGACGCCAACCAGCAGGTGCTGTGGACGACGCTGGCCATCGCCGGTTTCGTGGCCGTGCTGGTGCTGCTCAAGGACTACCGCCTCCTCGCCCGCTACAGCTACACCCTGGGCCTCGCCGGACTGGTGTTCCTCGCCATCCCGGCGATCCTGCCGTCGAGCTTCTCCGAGGTGAACGGCGCGAAGATCTGGATCCGCCTCCCCGGCTTCAGCATTCAGCCCGGCGAGTTCGCGAAGATCCTGCTGATCATCTTCTTCGCGTCCGTCCTCGTCGCGAAGCGCGACCTGTTCACCACCGCGGGCAAGCACGTGTTCGGCATCGACCTTCCCCGCGCCCGCGACCTCGGGCCCATCCTCGTCGCGTGGATGGTGTCGGTGGGGGTGCTGGTGCTGGAGAAGGACCTCGGCACGTCGCTGCTGCTGTTCAGCACCGTGCTCGTGATGCTCTACATCGCCACCGAACGCGTCGGATGGCTGCTGATCGGCGTCGGACTGCTCGGCATCGGGTTCTTCTTCGCGTACCAGTTGTTCGGCCACGTCCGGGTGCGGGTCAGCACCTGGCTCGACCCGCTGGCCGACTACAACAACACCGGCTACCAGATCTCGCAGTCGCTGTTCGGGCTCGCGACCGGTGGCGTCGCAGGGACGGGGCTCGGCAGCGGCAGGCCCGCCCAGGTGCCGTTCGCGAAGACCGACTTCATCGTCGCGACGATCGGCGAAGAACTCGGACTCATCGGTCTCGCCGCCGTCCTGATGTTGTTCCTGATCCTCGTCATCCGCGGCCTGCGCACCGCACTCGCCGTCCGCGACAGCTTCGGCAAGCTCCTCGCCGCCGGTCTGTCGTTCACGATCGCGGTGCAGGTGTTCGTGGTGGTCGGCGGCGTCACCAAACTGATCCCCCTCACCGGTCTGACCACGCCGTTCATGTCGTACGGTGGGTCGTCCCTGCTCGCCAACTACCTCCTCCTCGCGATCCTCATCAAGATCTCCGACGCTGCCCGTGAGCCGGCCGTCCCGAAGAAGAAGGGCCCCGCACCCATCGCCGACGCCCCGACCGAGATGGTGCCGCGCTCATGAACACACCGCTGCGTCGTGTCGCGATCGCCGTCATGGTGATGGTGGTCGCCCTCCTCGCCAACGCCACCTACGTCCAGGTCATCAAGGCGGACAACCTGCGGGCCGATCCGCGGAACTCACGCGTGCTGCTCGACGAGTACTCGCGTCAGCGCGGCCAGATCTCGGCCGCCGGGCAGGTGCTCGCGGCATCCGTGCCGACCGACGACCGCTACAAGTACCTGCGCACCTACCCGCCGAACCCGGCGGCGCCGTCGAGCCCGCTGGCCAACGCACCGGTCACCGGTTTCTACTCCATGCAGTACGGCAGCACCGGACTCGAGCGGTCCGAGGACCCGGTGCTCAACGGCTCCGACAACCGGCTGTTCGGGCGTCGCTTCTTCGACCTCGTGTCCGGACGCGACCCGCGCGGCGGCAACGTGGTGAGCACCATCAACCCGGTGATGCAGCAGGTGGCGTACGACCAACTGACGGCGAAGGGCTACACCGGTTCGGTCGTGGCGATCGAGCCGAGCACCGGACGCATCCTCACGATGGTGAGCACCCCGAGCTACGACCCCAACTCGCTCGCCAGCCACGACGGCACCGAGACGACGCAGGCGTGGGAGGCCCTGAACGCCGACCCGGAGAAGCCGCTGATCAACCGTGCGGTGTCGCAGACGTACCCGCCCGGTTCCACGTTCAAGGTGGTGGTCACCGCCGCCGCGCTCGCCGCCGGAACCACCCCCGACACCCAGCTGACCGCGGCCCCGCAGATCACCCTTCCCGGCACGTCGACGACGCTCGAGAACTACAACGGCTCCACGTGTGGCGGCGCACCCACCGCGTCGCTGCGGGAGGCGTTCGCGCGGTCCTGCAACACGGCGTTCGTCGAACTCGGCATCAAGACCGGAGCCGACGCCGTCGGCGATCAGGCCAGTGCACTCGGCATCGGTGGGCAGATGGCCGGCGTCCCGTTCCCCGTCGCCGACAGCACCATCGGGTCGATCCCCGACGACGCCGCGCTCGGCCAGAGCAGCATCGGCCAGCGTGACGTCGCGCTCACCCCGCTGCAGAACGCGATGATCGCGGCTACCGTCGCCAACGGTGGGGTGCGCATGCAACCACAGCTGGTGTCGGAACTGCAGGGCCCGGACCTGTCCAACCTCGCGACCACCAACCCGGTGTCCGAAGGCCAGGCGATGTCGTCGCAGGTGGCGGCTACCCTGACCGACCTGATGATCGGTTCCGAGAACAACACCAGCGGCGAGGGCAAGATCCCGGGCGTCCAGATCGCGTCCAAGACGGGCACCGCCGAGCACGGAACCGACCCACGGAACACCCCGCCCCACGCCTGGTACATCGGATTCGCACCCGCCCAGAACCCGACCGTGGCCATCGCGGTCATCGTCGAGGACGGCGGAGATCGTGCACTGGCCGCAACCGGCGGCTCGGTGGCTGCACCTATCGGCCGTGCCGTCATCGCAGCCGGACTACAAGGGGGCTGATTGTGGCACTGAACAACGGCGCGCTGATCGCCAATCGATACCGCCTGATCCGGCTCATCGCCACGGGCGGAATGGGACAGGTCTGGGAAGCGACCGACAACCGGCTCAACCGTCGGGTCGCGGTGAAGGTGCTGAAGTCCGAGTTCTCGTCCGACCCGGAGTTCGTCGAACGGTTCCGCTTCGAGGCACGCACCACCGCGCAGCTGAACCATTCCGGCATCGCCGGGATCTACGACTACGGCGAGGTCCGCGACGCCACCGGCGACTCCACTGCCTACCTGGTGATGGAACTCGTCAACGGTGAGCCGCTGAACGCCGTCCTCGCGCGGGTGGGCCGTCTCGCGGTGCCGCACGCACTGGACATGCTCGAGCAGACCGGGCGGGCGCTGCAAGTGGCGCACGACGCCGGAGTCGTGCACCGCGACGTGAAACCGGGCAACATCCTGATCACCCCCACCGGTCAGGTGAAGATCACCGACTTCGGCATCGCCAAGGCCGTGGAGAACTCGCCGGTCACGCGCACCGGCATGGTGATGGGCACCGCCCAGTACATCGCCCCCGAGCAGGCGCTCGGCCAGGACGCGACCGCGGCCAGCGACGTGTACTCTCTCGGCATCGTCGGCTACGAAGCGCTGTCGGGACGGCGCCCGTTCATCGGCGACGGGGCCATCACGGTGGCGATGAAGCACGTGCAGGAGGCGCCGGCGCCGCTGCCGAACGACCTGCCGCCGAACATCCGCGAGCTCATCGACATCACGATCGCGAAGGATCCGAGCACCCGCTACGCGAGTGGCGGGGAGTTCGCCGACGCGGTCGCGGCGGTCCGGGCCGGCAGGCGGCCTCCGCCGCCGGGTGTGTCGGGCACGGGGGCGGCGCGGGTGCTGCCCCCGCCGATGACCGGTGCGACCCAGATGATGCCACCTTCGCAGACCGCGTACGCGGGACCGGTCACCGGGCAGGTACCGCCGGACGACGCGAACGGTGACGGCAAGAAAGGCGGGTTGACCAGCGGCCAGAAGGCCGTGGCCTGGGGTGCAGGTGGTTTGATCCTGCTGGCGGCGATCATCGCGCTCGCACTCGTCCTGTTCGACGGTGGTGACACGAAGGAACCGACGTCGCCTGCGATCACATCCTCGCTGCGGACGATCACGACGACACCGCGGCCGACGACCACGACGACGACCGAGGAAGAGACGTACACCACCGAGCCGACGTATACGACGACGACCACCCCGCCGCCGCCGACCACGACGACCACCCAGCCGACGACCACGACGACGACAGAGCCGACGACGACTACCACCACGACCACCACCACCGCACCCACGACGACGACCACGACGACGACGTCGGAGGAGTCAACTACTCCGACCCCACAAGGACAGCCATGACGACACCGCGCAACCTCTCCTCACGCTACGAGCTGGGTGAGATTCTCGGCTTCGGTGGCATGTCCGAGGTCCACCTCGCCCGGGACGTCCGACTCAGCCGCGATGTCGCGATCAAGGTCCTGCGTGCCGACCTGGCTCGCGACCCCACGTTCTACCTGCGGTTCCGCCGCGAGGCGCAGAACGCGGCGGCGCTGAACCATCCGGCGATCGTGGCCGTCTACGACACCGGCGAGGCGGAAACCGACGCGGGACCGCTGCCGTACATCGTGATGGAGTACGTCGACGGCGACACGTTGCGGGACATCGTGCGCGGCGAGGGCCCGATGGCGCCGCGCCGGGCGATGGAAGTCATCTCGGACGTGTGCGCGGCGCTCGACTTCAGCCACCGCAACGGCATCGTGCACCGTGACGTGAAGCCCGCCAACGTGATGATCAACCGTGCGGGCGCGGTGAAGGTGATGGACTTCGGCATCGCGCGGGCGATCTCCGACGCGTCCAGCCCCATGACGCAGACGGCCGCCGTCATCGGCACCGCCCAGTACCTCTCGCCCGAGCAGGCTCGCGGCGAGCAGGTCGACGCCCGCTCGGACGTGTACTCGCTCGGTTGCGTGCTGTTCGAGATCCTCACCGGCGAACCCCCGTTCAAGGGTGACTCCCCGGTCGCGGTCGCGTACCAGCACGTGCGGGAGGACCCGCAGACGCCATCCGTGGTCAACCCGGACATTCCGCGTGAACTCGACTCGGTGATCCTCAAGGCGATGAGCAAGAACCCCGCCAACCGCTACCAGACCGCCGCGGACATGCGCAGCGACCTGGTCCGGGTTCTCGGTGGGCAGCGCCCCAGCGCGCCGATGGTCATGAGCGACGAGGACCGCACCACGATCCTCGGTGCCGTCGACTCCGGCGCCGGAAACTACCGGCGCCCGCAGACCACCACCCAGGCGACGGCGTCGAAGACGGGCGGCGGCGAGCCCGACAAGAAGAAGAACCCGATGCGGTTGGCGCTGATGGCGCTGGGCGCCCTCATCGTCGTCGGCATCGTCGGCGCGTTCCTGTGGTCCGTGGGCCCGGGTTCGAAGGCCGATCAGGTGACCATGCCGGACGTCACGAACCAGGCTGCGGACGACGCCGAGACCACGCTGCAGAACCTCGGCTTCCGCGTCTCCCGGCAGCAGAAACCCGACGCTGTCGTGGCGACGGGCAACGTCATCACCACGCGGCCCGTCGGCGGCGTGCAGGTGGACGAGGGCAGCACGATCACCCTCGAGGTGTCGTCGGGCCCCGAACAGGTGAAGGTCCCGCGGCTCGCGGGCCTGACCCAGCAGGAAGCGCAGCAGGAACTCAACGCGGTCGGTCTGCGCCTCGACACCGCCGTCGCCCGCGCACCGTCCGACGCCTCCGACGTCGACAAGGTGATCCAGCAGAACCCGTCCTCCGGGGCGAGCATCTCCCTCGACTCCGAGGTCGCCGTCACGCTGGGCACCGGGCCCGAGCAGATCCGCATCCCCGACGTCACCGGCCAGAAGGTCGAGGTCGCGCAGGCGAACATCGAGGGCGCCGGCTTCAAGGCGCAGATCCAGAACATCGATTCCGGTGTCCCCAAGGGCCAGGTCGTCTCCACCGATCCGGTCGGCGGCTCCACCGCCGCCAAGGGCGACACCATCCAGATCCGGGTGTCGAACGGCAACAACATCGAGATGCCCGACCTGACGGGCAAGACGGTGTCGCAGGCGCTCGCAGAGCTGCGGAGCGCCGGCTGGAGCGGGTCGTCGGCCTCGCTGAATCAGACGCAGACGTCCACGCTGGACCCGGAGATGGTCGGCAAGATCATCAGCCAGGAACAGCCCCCGGGATCGGAAATCACCAAGAACGCTGTCGTCTCGGTCGGCGTCGGAGCGCTGGGCATCCCGCGGTAGGCGGCTCCGCCGCCTGTGAGTGGTTGACGAGTCTCTGGACTCGTCAACCACTCACAGGGGCTACGCCCCTAATGCCTGCGCGACCTCGGCTTCGAGGGTGGCGACGAGGGATTCCTTGGGGGCATCGCCGCAGACGGTGAGCCAGTTGGCGAGCATCCGGTGCCCGCCCTCGGTGAGCACGGACTCCGGGTGGAACTGGACGCCGTGGATCGGTAGTTCCCGGTGCCGCATCGCCATGACGATGCCGCTGTCGGTGTGCGCGGTGACCTCGAGTTCGTCCGGGATGGTGTCTTCCAGGACGGTCAGCGAGTGGTACCGCGTGGCGGTGAACGGGTCGGGCAGACCCGCGAGAACACCCTCGCCGGTGTGGTGGACGATGCTGGTCTTGCCGTGCAGGAGTTCGGGCGCCCTGTCGACGGTCGCGCCGAACGCGGCGCCGATCGCCTGGTGTCCGAGGCACACCCCGAGTAGCGGCGTGCCGGCCGCGGCGCATGCCGTGACCAGGTCCATCGTCGCTCCGGCGCGCTGCGGTGTGCCGGGGCCGGGGCTCAGGAGGATGCCGTCGAACTCGGCCGCCGCGGCCGCGATCGCGTCGGGCCCGGTGAGGTTCGGATCGTCGTTGCGCCAGACCACGGCCCGGGTTCCCAGCTGTCCGAGGTACTGGACCAGGTTGAACACGAAGCTGTCGTAGTTGTCGACGACGAGAATCCTCATGGGAGCAGGGTATTCTGCCCGCCCCGAGCCGCGCACGGCCGGGGACCGTTCCCGTCAGTGGCCCGCGTACCCGGGCACGGACAATTGGCCGGACGCGGCCTCCGAGTAGCCGAGACCGAATCGCGTCGCGTACTGCTTGAACACCCGGATTCCGGGTTCGTTGGCGAGTGCCGCCTCCAGTCGCGCCGGATCCCCGATCGCCGACATCACGTACGGCGGGCTGTAGGTGCGGCCGTGCAACAGCAGTGTGTTGCCGATGCAGCGCGGCGCGGACGTGTTGACGATCCGCTGGTCCTGCATGCCGACGGCCTCGGCGCCGCCCACCCACAGCGCGTTCAGCACACTCTGGACGTCCTGCTGGTGGACGACGAGATCGTCCGGCGACGCGTCGACGGGGTACTTGCCGTCCGCGTCGCGGGGGGCGTCGGTGAGTGTGACGGTGACACCGGGGCCGGTCATCGGAGTGAGTCCGGCATCGGTGGCGAGCGCTTTGCTGTCGGCGAGCGCCTGCGCGACGCCACTGTCGGACGCCGCCGCGTCCTGCTGCAGCGACTCCACCTGCGCCGCCAGGTTGTCGCGGGTCTCGGCCACCTGATCGGTCTCGGACTGCGCGTTCCGCACGAGGTCGGACAACCGGGTGGAATCACCGGCACGAATCTCGTTGCCGTGCGACACCTGGCGGGTGGTGGCCACCAGCAGGCCGGCCACGAGACACACCACCAGCACCGCGATCCGCCAGAAGATCGACCTGGTCACCGGTGTTTCCGTCCCCTCGTCCTCGCCGCGCGAATCGCGGCTACGTTAGCGTGTACACACGCAGGTATTTCCGAATCTACCTGCCCACATTCCCGCAGAGCCGCACGAACGAGGACGTCATGCCGAAGTCGAAGGTCCGAAAGAAGACCGATTACACCATCAACCCTGCGAGCCGCACCCCGGTGAAGGTGAAGGCAGGCCCCTCGAGCACCCTGTACGTCTCGGTGATGCTCGGGTTCATGCTGGTCGGCCTGGTGTGGCTGCTCGTCTACTACCTGGCCGCCGACCAGCTCGAGTGGATGAACAACCTCGGTGCCTACAACTTCCTCATCGGATTCGGCTTCATGGTGGTCGGGCTGATCATGACGATGCGCTGGCGTTGACGATCACAATTACACGCATGTCATTCATCCCCATTGTGGACAACCCCTGTGGATAGCCGCAGGTCGAGTGCCGATGTCTGCTGACGAGGCACCGCTGGAGTGGTCGACGCCGCTCGGTGCGGTGATCGCTCTGGCCGCGGGCGGGCTCGCGTTGGGGGTCGCGGGACTTTCGGTGTCGATCGAGCCGGCGGGCCGTGCCCTCGTGTGCGTCGCCGCCCTCGGGCTGCTGCTGACCGCCGCGTCGGCGCTCCGGCAGCGCCCGCGCCTCGCCGTCGACAGGGAGGGCGGCGGGATCGTGGTGCACCGGCTGACGGGTCGCCACGGGTACAACCGTTCGCAGATCGACCGGGCGCGTCTGGTGCGGTACCCACGGCTGGGCCGCCGGGTGCCGATGCTCGAGATCGACGTCCGCACCGAGGACGGCACCGAACACCTCCTGATCTTCGGCCGCTGGGATCTCGGCACCAATCCGGAGGATGTGTTCGATGCCCTCGCGGTGCACCGTCTGGTGGGCCGGGGTCAGTAGCCGAAGCTCGCGCGGAGCTGCAGGGTGCGCACCGCGATGACGGCCAGCGGCACCAGCACCACGACGCCGAGGCAGACCCAGCCGACGGTGACGGCCTTCTCCCGGTTGTTCCCGGCGCCCAGCAGCTGAGGCCCGTAGAGGATCGCCGCGGTGGACGCGGCTCCCGCGACCAGGCCTCCGAGATGCCCCCACAGTGAGATGCCGGGGATGGTGATGCTGATGATCACGTTGATGGCGATCACCGAGATCACCGGTGCCGGACTGCGCCGCAGCCTCAGGAGGATGACCGCCTGCGCGCCCATCAGCCCGAAGACGGCGCCCGACGCACCCGCGGTGACCGCGTGCAGCTGGAACAGCATCACCGCGGCGGAACCGCCGAGAATCGACGCGAAGTACACGAAGGCGTAGCGGGCGCGGCCGAGGACCAGTTCGGTGTCGCGGCCGATGATCCACAGCGCGAACATGTTGACGGCCAGGTGGATGAGACCGAAGTGCAGGAATCCGCTACCGATCACGCGGACGAACTGACCGTCCACGACAGCGGGTGGGAACAGCGCCCAGTCGGCGAAGAGCGCCGATCCCGCCTGGTTCTGCATGATGCTGCGGGACTGCGCCGCGGTGATCAGGAAGATGCCGACGTTCGCGGCCATCAGGATGTACGTCACCAGCGGCACCGCACGCTGCGTGGTCACGGCGCCTGCGACGTTGCGGACCGCGCGGACGTCACGCTGCCCGGCGGCGACACAGTCGACGCACTGGTAGCCGACTGCGGCTTCACGCAGGCATTCGGGACACGCGGGGCGACCGCACCGATTGCACGACAGTGCAGTGGGGCGATCGGGGTGGCGGACGCACCGCGGCTGGGGCGGAGTGCCCTCGTTCGCGGCACCGCCCCAGCCGGGGTTGGTCATGTGCTGCGGTTCCCTACGCGATGGTGACGCTGTTGATCACGACCGGCTCGAGCGGACGGTCCGCGCGATCGGTGGCCGTGGTCGAGATGGCGTCGACGACCTTCTTCGACTCCTCGTCGACGACCTCACCGAAGATGGTGTGGCGACGGTTGAGGTGCGGCGTCGGGCCGGTGGTGATGAAGAACTGCGAGCCGTTGGTTCCCGGGCCCGCGTTGGCCATGGCCAGGATGTAGGCGCGGTCGAACTGCAGTTCCGGGTGGAACTCGTCGCCGAACTTGTAGCCCGGGCCACCGGCGCCGGTACCGGTGGGGTCGCCACCCTGGATCATGAATCCGTCGATGACGCGGTGGAAGATGGCGCCGTCGTAGAACGGTCCGGAGTTGGTGCCGCCCGCGTTGGCGGTGCTGTAGTCCTTCGAACCGTCGGCCAGGCCGACGAAGTTCTCGACGGTCTTGGGCGCGTGGTTGCCGAACAGCGCGATCTTGATGTCGCCGCGGTTGGTGTGCAGCGTTGCGGTTGCGGTCTGATGAGGTGAAGTCACACCACCATGTTGCCATTGCGTGGTTCCGCGTGGTTCCGCCGCCGTGACTCGAGTACTTCGGATCGGTTCGTGCTGCCGGTTCTTGTGACAAAGTGGGGTCATGACACGAGCGACGGAGTCCCTCACGAACCTGCTTCCGACCGAACGCGCCGAGCACCTGCAGGAGCAGGTGTCCGAACGAGTCGAGACCGCGCTGGCCCACGTCGAGGATTCGGCTGTTCGGGTCAAGGAATCCGAGGCTGTCGATCAGGCCCTGCGCTGCGCGCGCTCGGCTGCGCTCGCCGCGGCCCGCGGCGCCGGGCAGGTCAGTGTGTTCCTCGGCAGGCAGGGGGCGTCGCTGGCGAAGAAGGGCTACGAACGCGCCCGGACCGCACCGGTGAAAGAGGTCGCCCAGGACGTCATTCGTCCCCTCACGTCGGCTGTCGCGCCGGTCGAGGAGAAGAAGTCGCGGAAGGGCCGTCGCATCGCGATCGTCGTGCTGGTCGGTGCCGCTGTCGCCGGGGGCGCGGTGTTCTTCAAGCGCCGCCGCCGGGAGCAGCCGCGGGTGGCGTCCGCTCCCCCGAACCTGCGCGATATCGACAGCGCGGACACGCAGGAGGCCACGCCGCCGACGGCGACGAAGCCCCTCGCCGCCAACTGATCCGCCACTCCCGGCCGGCAGGGCGCGCGCTCGTGCGGTGTCGTCCGGCATGCGGTCATGTCTTCGTTTCACGGCTTGTACCAGGGGTATCCCGCTGGTAGATGCGCACCAGCGCGAGGATCCGTTCCGAGGAGCAGACATGACCGCCGCACGTATCGCCCACCGCACCGCCGTTGTCGCGTTTCCGCTCGCCGCCGCGGCCCTGCTGACGGCCGGGCCCGCCGGCGCCGACCCACCCCACCCCTTCGGCGGACCGGCCCTCACCATCGGATGTCCGAACCAGGGCAGTCTGATGTCGTTGACGGCGCTCACCGGGCAGTCCGGGCCGGAGGCGGTCCCGCCGATCGCCGACGGCGACATCCGGTTCGAGTCGCACCCCGCCGCGCCACCGATCCCGGCGGCCGCGCAGGTCACCGTCGCCTGGGTCAACACCGACAGCGGGCGTTCGGGGATCGTGAACCTCGGCGGCGTCTACCCGTTCCTGTCCGCGACGGTGAACACCGGCGTCGGGAACGTGGTGGCCACGGCGTTCGGGTCGATCAACTTCGGCAGCAGCCCGATCTGCCAGGCGAACCCGGCCATCGGAACGTTCATTGCGTGAGTTCGGCTGTGTGGCAGCCGAACCGGCGACGATAGTCGCCGGGCGCGACGCCGACCACCCGGTTGAAGTGGTGGCGCAGCAGCGCACCGGAACCGAATCCGGTGCGTCTCGAGATCGCCTCGAGACCGAGGTCGGTGCCCTCGAGTAGCTGCCGCGCATAGAGCACGCGCTGCGTCGTCAGCCACTTCACCGGGGTGGTGCCCGTCTCGGCCGCGAACTTGCGCGCGAACGTCCGCGTCGACATGGACGAGCGGGCCGCGAGCTCGTCGATCGTGTGCGGCACCTCGAGGTTCTCGCTCATCCACGCCATCGTCTCGCTCAGGCTGTCCGACGTGCACGCGACCACCGGCTGCTCGATGAACTGCCGCTGCCCGCCGTCGCGTTGCGGCGGCACGACCATCCGGCGGGCGATCGTGTTGGCCACCGTGGAACCGAGCTCCCGGCGGACCACGTGCAGGCAGGCGTCGATGCCCGCCGCGGTGCCCGCGCTGGTGACGAGGTTGCCCTCGTCGACGAACAGGACGTCGGGGTCGACCACCGCGGTCGGGAACCGGGTGGCCAGTTCCTCGACGTACCCCCAGTGGGTGGTGCACTTGCGCCCGTCCAGCAGTCCCGCCTCGCCGAGCAGGAACGCACCGGAGCACAGGCTGAGGACCGTGGCACCGGCCTCCGCGGCCGCGCGCACGGCGTCGAGCGCCTCCTCCGGGAAGCCGGACTGCGCGCCCGGCGGCGGGACCACGACAAGATCCGCGTCGCGCAGCGAGTCCAGCCCGTATTCGGCGGAGAGCGTCAGTCCCGGGGTGATCGATGCGAGTGGTTCGCCGGGGCGGATCCCGCAGATCCGGAAATCGAATGCCGGCACCCCATGTTCGGTGCGGTCGATTCCGAAGACCTCGCAGACCACACCGAACTCGAACATCGACACCCGGTCGAGGAGGAGTGTCGCGACCTTGGAGATCATGCCCCGAGTCTAGTTGGCGATATCTTGCCGGACCACGTCGAAACGGTCAGTCATTCGCGGATTGCGCCGCAGATCGACACGAGCGCGCGGGCCAGCGTCGCCTGATGCAGTGCGTCGAGGCGCTGTTCGGCCGCCACCGCGACCGCGGCGTCGACGAGAGCGGGCACACAGCCCGGACCGGCGAGCAGATCCTCCTGCTCACGCAACTGCAGCAGGATGTCCGTATTCTGACGGTCGATGACCGGGCGGACCTGCGACAGGTCGGGCCGGACCGTCGGCGCCGCGCCCGGCGCGACACTCCACCAGGAGAACAGCGCGCGCTGCACCACCTTGTTGGCCTCGATCTGATCCCGGAAGATCTGCTGCACCCGCGGCGCGCTGAGGCCCTCGTCGGCGGCCTGGGAGGCGACCGCGCCCAACACCTGCGCCTCGCGCGCGGGATCGTCGATCGGCGACGGCGTGCCCCACTTGGCGGCCGCCACCGTGTCCGCCGTGGCGAGGCGCAGCGACACCGCCAGGGCGATCGGTTGCAGCGGGCGGGTCTGCGCATTCGCCGGCGCGGCACCGGCCGCCGTCAGCATTCCGAGTATCGCCGCGGCCACGACCGCTCGGCGGGCGAGTGCGGGCCGGGCCGTCGTCATGGTGCGAGTGTAGGGCCGGTCAGTCGTCCAGACCGGCGACTCCGCGTTTCCAGTAGCCCGTGAACAGTGACTCCATCCGGTCCTTGCTCCACGCGCGCAACGGCTTGATGTCGTTCGCCTCGCCGGCCGCGAACAGGAACGTGCGGCCGTCGGGCAGCGCGAGCGACTGCACCGTCGACGCCAGGGTGGACTCGCTGCCGTCGCGAACGAGCCACCTCACGTCCACGTCGTCGCGCGCGGCCAGCGGGTAGCCGTGCTCGACGGCGTCGTCGGTCTCGATCACGACGTGCGCCGACACGTCGGCCGGGGACTCGTCGAGCCACCGCGCGACCGCGGGAAGCGCGGTGGAATCGACGGCGAAGACGTAGTGGTCGAAGTTGTGGGCGAACGCCTTCGCGCCGGGCGGGCCGGCGATGGTCACGTCGTCGCCGACCTCGACCGTCGTCGCCCAGGACGACGCGAGCCCGCCCTCGTGCAGCACGAAGTCCAGGTCGAGTTCGCGGGCGTCGGCGTCGTAGCGCCGGACGGTGTACTTCCGGCTGGTCGGGAGCGGTCGCGGCCAGTCGAGCATCATCGCGTCGTTCGCGACCGGGATGCGGCGGGTGCCGTCCGCATCGGGGAACACGATCTTCACGTGATCGTCGGCCTGATAGGTGTGGAACCCGTCCAGCCCGGGACCACCGATCGTGAGGCGCACCATGCGGGGCGTGAGGTACTCGCGCGCTCGGACCGTGACCGTGCGGACTCCGATCGGGTAACCGATGCGCGCGGTTCCCTCCCCCGTCCGGTGGTGGGACGCCACGCGGCTGCGCGGATCGAGACGGTCACGGGCTCCGGGATCGAGTGCGGTCATGAAGTAAGGGTAACCTCACTCGTAATGGGGTCCACACAGCAGTGCGCCCCAGACTCTTCCGAATCCGGGGCACACCGTTGTTTCTCTGTACTTGTGGAGCCTAGGAGATTCGAACTCCTGACATCTGCCTTGCAAATGCGTGACGAGATACAGGTAGAAGGGCAAAACCTCCATCTACCTGCGATAATGCTTCACACCGCATCACCTAATATCACCCGAAATTGCGGGTAAGTGTGGGCAAAGTGTGGGCACGGCTACCGCTTGATCTTCCCCTCAGGCCAGACGTCGTGGTTTGGATCCCACCAAAGGATGTGGAACTCGCTTCCCTCACGGAAGCCGAACAATCGGTTGTCGCCGCTCGGAGCGACGGTGAGCCGGCAAAGATCGTCGCGGCCAGCATGGCTCAACGTCAAGATCTTCGGCACCGATTTGTTCGGGCACACAGAAACGTCGTAGTCCGCCAGCAGGTTGTTGGACTTCGCCTGCGCGACGGTTAGGTTCTCGAAATACGCCAGCCGCTTCAACAGCCGGGAGAAGTGCTCGCGGCTAATCTTCGACAAGGGCCAGTTCCGCTCGTCGACGAGTCCGAACCGAAATCGAAGCTGTTGATCCTCGTCGGCCGGCGCAGAGGTAGGTAGCTTCTCAAATGCGCGGGGTGTACCGACTGGCATCTTCGCGACGGGCGGCGTTGCCGAAGGCGGAACCTCTTTGTTGTGCCGAGCCTTGCCCTTACCCACGGCTCCTACCCGAGGAGACTCGCGTAGTACTCCGACATCGACACTTCCGTGATCTCCGTCTGGCAAAATGCGCCCGCGGGAGCGTCGCCACGAGCTGCACGCCACGGCGTCTCACGATGAGTCAGGTCACTCAACTGCGCGGCCTTCATATCGCCATAGTGTCGAAGCACGGCACGGACGGAATCTCGCTCTTCCGTTGTAAGGGCATCGGGGTCGCCCTGAATGTCCTCTGCCCGAACCATGAACTTGGTGCGGTGCTTTTGGTACAGAACCGGTACAACTGGGCCGTTTGCCCACGCTTCGACACGCTCGGAGAACAGCGAGGAGTCCTCCCAGACCAGGTGCCACGCCTTCGAGTAGTAGACAAGCTTCTGGAGTTTCATCGCCGTCATCTCGCCGTGCTCCCGAAGGATGAACGCAGCTACATCTTTCACATTCGCCATCGTTGTTCTCCTTCCGAGTAGTTCGTTGTCAACAGCGCGATCCACAGTTCCGACGACTTTGTGCACAGCCGTGTGTCCGTTTCGCTTGACTGTACGACAAATGTATGTGATCCCCTGGGACCTTACGAAATCGGACTGTTTGAGCTGGCCCAACGATAGGTGGTGCCACCGACAACTTCCGGAATCATCTTCGTCGGCAACAGCCCGAGTGTTACAGGCATTCCACAGTATCCACAGGGACCGGCCACTATGCTCCGGCGACATGAGGAGCGCGAAGACCGCCCGGCTGATGTCTGAATCGCCTCAGCCCCTGGCGTACACAACAGCGACGGCGGCACAAGCGGTAGGGATGTCCGATGAGTACCTTCGCAAAGAGATCCGAGCGGGACGGCTTGGATGCCGGTACGCCGGCCGCTCACTCCTCATCCCCGCGGAGGAACTGAAAGCATGGCTCGATGCGCTCCCATCCGAGCGGCCCCAGGATCCCCGCGAATTCAGAGTGGTAGATCTCTGTCGGCGGACATGAAAAGCTGCCCATGGGCGGTCACGAAAGTGCCCGGTAGCGG
>NZ_JARJBD010000071.1:0-52709 GCF_029269925.1 Rhodococcus sp. T2V | reverse complement strand
TGAAGTACGAGAGCCACTCGAACAGCTCCAGCCGTGCCTGCGACTTCGACGTCCAACTCCGTCCGTACAGCCATTCCCTCTCGAGCCCTTGGAAGAACGACTCGGCGAGGGCGTTATCATAACTCGAGCCGACCCGGCCTCGACTCGGGCGGATCCCATGACCGCGGCAAACATCAGCGAAAGTTGCTGCAGTGTACTGAGATCCGCGATCGCTATGAAAAATCACCCCACCCACATCACCGCCGCGGGCGCGAACCGCCATCTCGATCGCATCCGTGACGAGCTCGGTGCGCATGTGGTCGGCGATCGACCAACCCACCACCCGACGTGAACAGATGTCGATCACCGTGGCCAGATACAACCACGAGGACCCCACCGGAATGTAAGTAATGTCCCCACACCACTTCGTGTTCATCGCCGTGGCGGTGAAATCCCGCATCATCAGATCAGGGACGGCCGGTGCGGATGTGTCCGCGATGGTCGTGCGCTTGCTGCGGCGCAGGTGCCGGCCGACCACGTGGTGGATCCGCATCAGCCGGGTCACCCGTTTGCGGTTGATCCTGCGCCCGCGGGACCGCAGTTCCGCATGCACGCGCGGGGCGCCGTACGCGCTGCGGTGCTGGGCATGGATGGCGCGGATCTCGGCGACTGTCGCGGCCTCCTCCGCAGCATGCTCGGCGCGAGAATCCTCGGTGGCCAAGTGCTTGTAGTAGCCGGAGCGGGAGGTCCCAAGACCCGGCATAGCCGCTGCACGCCGAACTCGACGCGATGAGCGGAGATGAAGTCCCAGCGGCGGGTCTTCACTTCACCTCCTTGGGCAAATAGGCGGCTGCCCGGCGCAGAATCTCGCGTTCGAGCTGCCATTCCTTCTCCGCCCCGCGCAGCCGGGCGTTCTCCGCTCGCAGCTGTGCAAGCTCGTCCGTCACGGCCTCAGAGTCGGCGTTGGCGCGGTCCGCCGAGCGAGTGTTGCGGGCGGTGTCCTGACGGACCCACGTCCGTAACGTCTCGCCGCTGATCCCTACATCCGATGCCACCGACGCGTACGTGCGTTTGCCGTCGGCCGCGCGGTACAGCACGACCGTGTCTTTCCGGAATTCCTCCGTGTACAGAGACTGGCGTCCATCTCGACATCCCTCCTGGGCTCCACTGGAACCATTGTCCGGGGTGTCCACTCCAAGGGAGCAACCTCAGTCTCATCCCGCCCCGAGCGGGCGGCCATGAGAATTGTGCGCCGCCGGCGACGTCGAGACGGCCGCGAACCGCGCGGCCTGCGCGACCACATACTTCACCGAATGGTGAACATATCCTCCCCGCTGGTCAACGGAGCATTCTTCTCAGGCATGTCGTCGGCGGCCGTATCACAGAGCGCCCACACCACGAGCGCCGCGGCGCCGACGACAAGACACCCGCACCTTAATCAGGACTCGACCGAGAGCACCTATCTTCGGCGAAGCGTGGACCACCGATCAAGGCCGTTGCCGTGCCGTCGGCGTCGGTCACGATGCCGAGCGAGCGACCAAAATGGTATTGGCGCAGAACATGATCGAACACGCGCGCGACGAGTCAGGTGCCGTTCGCCTAGCTCACCGCGGACGGGACCTACGGTCAGGTGAAATCCCTGCAAATCTGGCCCGAGGAACAAGAAGTGTCGTACATGCCGGCGAACCCGCCTGGGCGACGACGTGATCACCCCCGACGGGCGCAACGGCCGGGCGAACGAAATGATCGCCGCGCGGCTCCGCCGAGTATATGTCGCCGGACCTTCGCAACGACGGTATTCCGTTGTGCAGGTGCCGATTTCCATCTCCTAGGCGCCCGGATGTGGCGACTGACTGCCTGCGAAACGCCGTCGAGTTCGGCGACCTCGTCGACCGTGAGGCCCTTACGCCGCGCCACGAAATGCACGCACCGCTGCGTCGGGCGTGAGGCCGCCGCGATCGGCGTCGCGACACCTGTGGCGAGCGGCCACGCGTCGAGATGCACCTCCCGCTGGGGGGCGGACCCTTGTTTCCCCAACTCGACGACACACATAATTCGGCTCTCAAAGTTTCGCGTTACCGAATCGAGATAGGTCAGCGCCGGGACCGGTAAATGATCTTGAACTGTCGGACCATCCGCGAAAATGACATTCACGGCACTTCCCGTGAGGAACCGTCGCGGCGCACGCACGACCGAAAGATCCGGTACGACGAAAGGGGTCCGCAGGTAAAGCACGGCCCCCTTCCGTCACCCAAGAGCCAGTTCAGCAACTGGCCAGTGCTACCCGCCGCTGAGTGACCCAGCAGAACCCGAGAAGAAGTCGAGAACGCCGAGAAGGGTGGAGACGTTCGAGAAAAAGTCGGCCAAGAAAGCGAGGTCCATCTTTGTAACTCCAGTTCGATTGTTCAGAGAATCGTGACACACAGCACACGATGTGAATATTTATACCGGTCCGATAACAATTCCGCAACGCCAATTTGCGGTCAACCAGCAACGAGGGGAATCCGGCCCACACCGAGAAGATGGCACATCGCGGTCCGGATCCGCGGTGGTCAAGCCCTCGGTGTCCGCAAGACTAGCCGCCCATCATCGCGCCCACCACCGGGTCCGGCTCGCTGCCGCGTAGTCCTCGAGGATCTCTCCGATGACATCGGCCGCGGCGCTCCTGCGGACCAGCACCCGGCACGCGAGCGAACCTGCACGAACACGGCCCGGCAGGTCATCCGGCCGCTGTTCCAATCGCGGTCGCCTGGCGGAGTGCGCACTTCTCGGCCTGCGGCGAAGATGTACAGGCCGCGTCGGCACGGCGAGCGCACTAATCCTTACGATCGGGCGATCCGATAAGGGGAACGTCGGTGCGGGCCGCCCGGATCCGCATCATGCCGGGATGCCGGGCGGTCGGCATGATCCCCGGCAGCAGGAACCCCCACATCTCATCGACCCGCTGCTCGAGATCCACGCGATGGGTCAGGACCTGCGACACGGTCTGGACCCCAGTGAACGCGCCGATGACGAACCGCGCGAATGTCGGCGGGTCGACGGTGTCGACAAGATCGCCCTCGGCGACCGCCCGAACCGCCAACGCTTGACAGGCGGCGATCCAATCCAAATACGGGCCCGCGGGACCACGGTCGTCGGCACTGAGCTCGAGGGTGATGCGGATCCCGGCCCGCACGATCGGATCCTGCACGATCTGCCGGGCCATCTCGTGGCACAGCATCACGATCTGCTCGATCGCCGACGCCTCCTGCGCGGCGATCGCCTGCACCGCGGAGATGGAGATCCGGTGCTGCTCGGCGATGATGTGCCGGGCCAAATCCTCCTTAGACCGAAAATGAAAGTACAACGCCCCCTTCGTCATGCCGGCCGCCTCGAGGATTTCGACGAGACTGGCGCCCTCGAACCCGGACTTGTCGAACATTTCCGCTGCCCCGCGGACGATCTGCGCCCGGGTCACCGCCGCCCGTTGCTGTTGAACCATGTATCGCACCTTCCGTGCCGTTCGCCACTGCAGCCCGGCGCCTTTCGATCGCACCCCTGCAGCCCGCGCGACGCTACCACCAGCACCGGTGCGCCTCACCTCCGAAGGAACCCGCGTCCACACGCGTGGGCGCCGATACCGGCTCACACGAAAACAGACCACCGGGGCGCTTTTTCGATGAGCTCCGCCCGCCCTCTCGGGGCGTCGCAGCTCCCACGTGTCGTCATCGGTGGTCGCTGCACTACCCGGCGATCTCGTCGGCGTCCCATGCCAGCCAGGTCAACTGCCCACCGACCCATCCCCCGGCAAGAACAGATCCGCCCACCGGCACTGCGGCCCAAGGACACACACTAACGCCAACCCGGAATCGGACAACGTCTGCCACAGCTGCTCACCCACCCGCGACGCCATACCACCCATTCAACCGCACCACACCGCACCGCACCGACACGAGGTCCATACCAACCAGTCCGACCTCGAACATCCGCACCCACCACCGGGCGCTGTGCACCACACGCCGACCATCTCCCTACGTCCGGACGAGCGGAGTTCGGGGATCGCTGCCGACCAAATCGGTCAGGCACCAAATCCGCCCCGTTAGAACCAACGCCCACAGTTAGATGCGTCGTCGAATCGGCGATTCTGCGCCGACGGCCGCCAGCCGTGTGTCGGGCAACCCGAGAAAGCTATGTGGCGTGGATCACACTTAGGCCATCGAGGCACGCGGCTGATCTACCATTTCCTCGCACCGGAACACGAAGCAGCAGGTGAAAAGGCTTATACCGCGGCCGCCAAACCCCTACTGGCTAGCAGAGATTGGTGCACTACGCCGCTGAAAACATCCACTGCCGCCAGACGATATACGTTCCTGTAGATCCGGTCAAAAACCTCACACCCAGCAAACGTCCGAGGAGACATCAGCGACGCCAATCATCCAGGTACACCGACGCGGAACCCCCGCCCCTCGAACGGAGCGGGTCGCCTCACGGACGCACACTGCGTGACGAGCGCGGTCAGGATTGACGTGAGGGTACCTGTTACACGTCCCGGCGAGGCCCGGTCGGAGCGGACAATACTCCGACCGGGTCGCTTCGGCCCACCTGGATGCCATGGCATCTCGGGCGACCTCTGACGCGCGTATACTATTGGAGCAGCAGCTATTTCATGTTCAGATGACACTCTGGCCGCGCGGGCGTACTTTCGTTTGTGCAGCCGACGCCCGGCGGCAGGTGCGACCCGTCAAAATTGCACACTCTCGGCACATACCGTCACCGTCACCCGACACAGATCAGTGCACCCACGACCGCTACTGCGACCAGCGAGGCGCCGCCGCAGATCAGCCACGCTCGGGTTGTCAACTGCCGCCATCGATCACACCGCACTTTTACATCCGCACCAGCGACCGAGCCCACCGGATTCGGATGGGACGCCCGGGACTCCGCAAGGCGGCGGACCTTCGCGTCCGCTCGTGCCGCCACACCAAACGAGACGGGCACAACCACTCCCCTGTCAGCTCTATCGCCGAACTACCACCACGTGTTTCACACTGCAACGCCAGGCGTCGGCGCAGGACTGACTGGCGCCGCGGGCCTACACGCCGGGCATCGGGAACTTCCACACCGATACCACAACCACGCCCATGATCAGACCGGCGTACAGAACAGTGCCAACCACACCGAACCGCAACGTATTCAGCAGACTTGCACCCATGCTCTCGGTATGTCGTGCCATGACAACTCTTCCCTCACGTGCAGATATTCTCGATTGCCACGTCGACGGCGGCGTACCAGCTACTTTGGACCGACGTCGACACCCGCACATCGGCCGAACTACCTACACCCATACCCGAAATCGGGTCCGAAGGATTGGGTCTGCGCAAGACCACGTTGGCGGGGCTGCGCTTGGCCGCGAACCACACATCAACCGGTGCCGCCTCCCCATGGGCCCTTCGACGCGGCACCCTCGGCTGATGGTCACCCGCGAAGCGAGTCACTCCTCCCCCATCCCCTTCGACGACTTCTGTGCACGATGGTCCGCGAAGGTCGTGCGCTTGCTGTCGCGCAGGTGGCGGCCGACGACGTGATGGATCCGCATCAGCCGGGTCACCCGCTTGCGGTTGATCCTGCGTCCGCGGGACCGGAGTTCGGCATGCGACACCGAGCCGGGGCGCGAGCGCATCGGCACTGAGCGAGCTGCGGATCCGCGCGTCGGGTCCGGAGATCACCGACAGCAGCAGTTCCAGGTCGTCGACGTTGCGGGCCATCGGCCCCTGCGTCACCAGTGCGTCCCAGGGCGCGCTGTTGGGCCAGCACGGCACGCGGCCGGGCGTGGGGCGCAGTCCGACGACGTTGCAGAACGACGCCGGGTTGCGCAGCGAACCGCCCATGTCGCTGCCGTCGGCGAGCGGAATCAGTCCCGCGCCCAGTGCGGCTGCGGCGCCGCCGCTCGGCCTGGCGCTCGCCCTGCCCGAGAAGCCGTTGCATGCGCGGGGCATAGTAGGCGCTGCGGTGCTCGGCGTGGATGGCGCAGATCTCTGCGACCGTCGTGGCCTCCTCGGCCTGGCACTCGACCCGGCCGGCTCGGTGGCCAGGTGCTTGTAGTAGCCGGAGCGGGAGGTCCCGAGTACCCGGCACAGCCGCTGCACGCCGAAACTCGGCACGATGAGCGGAGATGAAGTCCCAGCGGCGAGTCTTCACTTCACCTCCTTGGCGAAATACGCGGCTGCCCGGCGCAAGATCTCGCGTTCGAGCTGCCATTCCTTCTCCGCACCGCGCAGCCGAGCATTCTCCGCGCGCAGCTGCACGAGCTCGTCCGCATCGGTCCCGTCGGCGCCGGTACTGCGGTCCTGCGACCGCCCGTTACGGGCGGTGTCATTGCGGACCCACGTCCGCAGCGTCTCGCCAGTGATGCCCAAGTCCGCCGCCACCGCCGCGTACGTGCGTTCGCGGTCGGCCGCGCGGCACGGCGCGACCGCATCCTTCCGGAATTCCTCCGTGTACAGAGACTGGCGTCCCACCTCGACATCCCTCCTGGCTCTCCTGGAACCGTTGTCCTGGGTGTCCACTCCAAGGGGGAGCCTCAGTCTGCCCGCGATGGCATCTTCCAGCGTGCTGACGCATACGGTCCGCCGTAGTTCTTACCGAACGGGGTCGACAATCCCTCGAACGGTGTCCGGTAGCGCGGTGTCAGGATGGTGGCTTGGCTCGGTGGTAGTGCGTCCGATCCGGACGGCGGCCAAGTCGTGTCCGCGTGTGATCGGAGCGACGGCGGTGGCAGCGGCCAGCCCATACGGCGGCATGTTGGTTCGATCGTCTCGAGGTTTGCGGTGGTGACCCGGTACGCCTCGTGCCAGATTCCGACATCGCCGAAGTTGCCGATGCGTTTGTTGAATTGGCACCAGGACTCGCGATTGGGGTCGTTGCGGTCTCTCGCGAAGCGGGTCGGGTCTTCGAACGAACGCCAGAACTGCACGATGATCGGCGACGGCATATGGGCCTACGGAAACGTCGGCCGTGAAGCGACCGCGGTGGATGTCGGCCATGAGCGGTACCTCCTGCGGATTGCGGGCGACATGGTCGGTCGCGGGTGCGTTGCCGGTTCGGGATCGTCTCCGCCCGCGTTGTGTGGCGACGCGATCGGGTGTTCCCCGCCATCCCGAGGTCTCGGAGACGAGAGGGGGCGCCCACGGTTCAGGCCGTGGTGAGGCATGTGCCCTCCGGCGAATGCGTGGACCCGAGCTGAGAGTGGGCTGCTTCCGTCCGGTCGTGTAGGTGAGTATGCGACGGCAGACCGTGGTCCCGATATCCCCCGAGTGTGCGATGGTTTCCGGCCCGGCCCAAGGCTGACACTGGCGGTAGTCACCAGTCGTGCCGACCCGGACGCTACGGGCACGGCAATCGCAGCCACGTGGGTGCCGCAGCGCCGCCGCCGGACCGGAGGTCAGCCGCACGTGTTTCGGGTCGGCTGCTCGCGTCGGCGAGGGGGCGGTGCGGACGTTCGACGACAAAGCACGAGTGGGTATGACGTGGCAGGCACGCCAGAGAGTTCCTGCGCGCGCCGGCATCCTCACCCCTCGAACTCGTACCCGCCGGTTCGGTGTGTCGTTTCCGAATGAACGTTCAGTGTCCCCCGCCCCGGCGATGACCTTATGTTTCGTCACTTTGACGTAATAGGGTGCCCGACCCGCACGTGAATCGTCGCGCGGGCGGTGACCATCGGCCCTTATCTCGCACCGATGGACGGCGAACACTGGGATACAGGCACCGGCGTTCCGCGCCGGGTGGGGGCGGAACGCGATTCACCGAGGAGGCGATCGTGAACAGCACCATTCCCGACGAGAACGTTGTTCGCATTGCCGTGGACCTTGCCTGCCGGGCGCCATCGGTACACAACAGCCAGCCGTGGCAGTGGACGTACGCCGACGGCCAACTCGACCTCTACACCGAACACGGCCGCGTCCTGGCGTCGACCGACCCGACGGGGCGGCAGTTGGTCGTCAGTTGTGGTGCGGCGCTGAATCATCTTCAGACGGCGCTGACCGCACTCAGATGGGCGGCGGACGTCCAGCGTGTCCCGGACGGGCCCCGCTCCGGTCACCTGGCGACGATTCGGTTCCGTCACGACGCCCGGCCGCAGTCGCACGACTTCGACCTGCTCGCGGCGATCCGGCACCGGCACTCCGACCGCAGGCCCTTCGGTCCCGTCAGCCTGAAGACGCCACTGCCCGCCGCGTTGGACGAGGTGGTGCGTCGCCAGGACGTCCACCTGACCGTGCTGAGGCAGGAGGCGCGTCCGGCACTCGCGAGGGCAACCGAAACGACCGCGGCCGCGAGAAAATACGACTCCGCCTATCAGGCCGAGCTGCACTGGTGGGCCGGTCATTCCACCGCGCAGGGCGGAATCCCCGCCGAGGCGCTGGCCACCGCGGACAACCGGGACCGCGTCGACATCGGGCGCCGCTTCCCCGCCGGCCGGGACGCCGGCGCGACCACGGAGACGGACCGCTCGACTGTGCTGGTGTTGAGCACCGCCAGCGACGGTCGCGGTGAGTGGCTCCGCGCCGGTGAGGCCCTGTCCGCTGTGCTGCTGGAGGCCACCGTCGGCGGATTGTCGACGTGCCCGCTGACCCACATGACCGAACTCCGCCAGGGCCGGGAGATCATCCGCGAACTGCTTCCCGACCGCGGGTTCCCGCAGGCGCTGATCAGGGTGGGCACCACCGAGAAGAAGTCGGCGCCGCGGCAGACTCCGAGACGGCCGGTCGAATCGGTCTTCTCGGTCGGCCGGCGTCGTATCCCCCGCTGACGGGTGCGCGTCGGCACGGGCGATTATCCGGTGAGATGGACGCGGCTGTGCGTAGCCGTTTCCACGTCGGCCGCGGTGGCCTCGATCAGTTGGTGGGCGAGGTCGGACAACGCGCGTGCGGTGGCCAGTTCCTCTCCGATCTCGGGGATTTCGGTGTCGTCCGGGTTTCGGCGGGCGAGTCCGGACCCGACGAACGTGCGGGTGTCGCGGGTGCGGAGCCGGGCCTGTGCGCGGGTTCTGGAGCCGCCTTCCTCCGAGTCATGTTCGTCGATGACGATCTCCACCAACCATGTCGTCTCGTTCATGTCCGGTGGCCTCCGTTCGGTGTGAGTGCGGGACCGAGGTGGTCCTGTTACCCAGTGTCCTACGGTGCCGGCGATCAATGAACCGTGAGAATGACGGAACGGCATAGGAAAGGGCAGGGAGTCGTCCGCTCCGTGCCCCTTTCAACGTATAGCGCACCGGGGGCCTTGCGGCAAGACCCTGGTCGTGCCGCAGAATCTCCCGTCGAAGCCAGAATCTGCGGAAAGCGCAGCAGCTGGCCGGAATGCAACCGTGCCGAATGGGGATTTCATGATCGACGTGATCGTTGCCGGCGGCGGACCGACCGGCTTGATGCTGGCCGCCGAGTTGCGGCTGCACGGCGTGGACGTGCTCGTGCTGGACAGGGAACCGGAGCCGATGACAGTGGTCCGCTCGCTCGGCCTGCACGTGCGCAGTATCGAACTGATGGATCAGCGCGGCCTCCTGGACCCTGCTGGCCGAGCACGCCACCGAACTCGGTGTCGAGATCCGGCGCGGCTGCGAACTGGTCGGGCTGAGTCAGGACGAGGACGGGGCGAGCGTCGAACTGGCCGCGTCCGGAGACACCCGGTTGCGCGCCCGGTATCTCGTCGGCTGCGACGGCGGCCGCAGCACGGTCCGCACGCTGCTCGGCGGCGGCTTCCCCGGCGAGCCGTCGAGGGTCGAGACACTGCTGGCGGAGGTGGAGCTGACGGCGCCGCCGGAGGAACTGGCAGCCGTGGTGGCCGAGGTCCGCAAGACGCAGAAGCGGTTCGGCGCCAGGTCCCTCGGGGACGGGGTGTACCGCCGCGTCGCGCCCGACGACGAGGTCGCCGAGGACCGGATGGTGCCGCCGCCCCTGGACGAGCTCGAGCGGCAGGTGCGGGCTCGCGCAGGCACCGACTTCGGCGCACGCTCGGCGCGCTGGCTGTCCCGCTTCGGCGACGCCACCCGGCTGGCGGACCGCTACCGGACCGGACGTGTGCTGCTGGCCGGCGACGCGGCGCACATCCACCCGCCGACCGGTGGGCAGGGCCTCAACCTCGGCCTCCAGGACGCGTTCAACCTCGGATGGAAACTGGCCGCCCAGATCGGTGCGCAGGCTGCTGGCGGAACTGATGGACTTCGAGGAGGTGAACCGGTATCTGATCGAGAAGATCACCGCGGTCGGCGTCCGCTACGACTTCGGTGCCGGCCACGCACTGCTCGGCCGGCGGCTGCGGGACGTCGCACTGAAACGCGGTCGCCTGTACGGGCTGATGCACGGCGGCCGCGGACTGCTGCTCGATCAGACGGGCCGGCGGCGGGCTGGGCGAATCGGATCGACCACGTCGTCGACGTCGGCGAGGAACTGGACGTGCCCGCGGCGTTGCTGCTTCCGGACGGTCACGTGGCGTGGGTCGGTGACGATCAGCGGGATCTGCTCGAGGTGCTGCCCACGTGGTTCGGCGCCGCCGACGCCTGAGGACGGACGTGTGACCTTCGGCCCTGTCATTGTGCTCGCCGTTATCGCACCGTTGTACGAGGGCCGGCGCACGACATCGGAGCCGGCGAAGGAACGAGGACACCATGTTCGAACACTCCCCCGCGTCGCCGCGCGAGGATCGTCACCGGTGGGAGGACGAGCCCGGCGAGTTCCTGTACGTGCATCCCGCGGGTTTCGCGCTTGCGGTGGTGGCGGGAGCGGTGACCGCGGGCCTGGTGGTCCTGCTCGGTGCCTGGCTCGCGACTCCCCTCGTCGGAGTCGGCGCCGCGGCGACGCTCGTCGCGACCGTGGGGTTGGCGGCGGCGATGTTGATGCCGCACCGGCCGCGGCGTCGCGGATCCGGGCCGTTTCGTCCGGCCGCGCGCTGACCGGCCCTGTGCTCGCCGGCGTAATCTGAATTCTCCGAGGGTAACGCGGCCAGGTCTGGAGGGTGCCCATGATCAGGGTTTTCCTGGTGGACGACCATGAGGTCGTCCGACGAGGGATCGCGGATCTCCTCACCTCCGATCCCGCGCTGACGGTGGTCGGTGAGGCCGCCTCCTACGCGCAGGCGATGGCGCGGGTGCCCGCCCTGAAACCGGATGTCGCCGTCCTGGACGTGCGTTTGCCCGACGGCAACGGAATCGAGCTGTGCCGGGAGCTGCACTCGCTGATGCCGGAGTTGCATTGCCTCATCCTGACGTCGTTCACGGACGAGCAGGCGATGCTCGACGCGATTCTCGCCGGGGCCAGCGGATACGTCGTGAAGGACATCCGGGGCATGGAGCTGGCTCAGGCGGTCCACGACGTGGGTGCGGGCAAATCGCTGCTCGACAGTCGTGCCGCCGGCGTCCTGATGGACAAGGTGCGTGCGGACGCCGATGGGAAGGACGGCATCTTCGCGCACCTGACCAATCAGGAGCGAACCTTGCTCGCCTTGCTCGGTGAGGGGCTCACCAACCGGCAGATCGCCGCACGCATGTTCCTCGCGGAGAAGACGGTCAAGAATTACGTGTCCCGGCTGCTGACCAAACTGGGCGTGGAGCGCAGGACGCAGGCGGCGGTGCTGGCCACGAAGTTGCCATCGAAACCGCCCGGCACCTGACGGGACCTATGGTTGTTCCGGCTCCTCGTGAGGTCACCGGGTGGGACAATGCGTCGTGTGACCCGTCAACCGGACGAACACGACCGTGGGCCCCTCCTCGGTAGCCTGTCCGAGCTGAGGCTGCGCGAACTCCTGACCGAAGTGCAGGAACGCATCGCGCAGATCGTCGATGTGCGCGACCATGTCGACGGCCTACTCGAGGCGATGCTGGCCGTCACGTCGGGACTCGACCTCGACAACACGCTCCGCACGATCGTGCACGCGGCGATCGATCTCGTCGACGCCCGGTACGGTGCGCTGGGGGTGCTCGCCCCGACCGAGGGGCTGAGCGAGTTCGTCTACGAGGGCATCGACGAGGAGACACGGGAGCGGATCGGCGACCTGCCCCGTGGTCGCGGCGTCCTCGGTTTCCTCATCACCGATCCGAAGCCGGTCCGGCTGGAGGATTTGTCCCGGCACCCGGTCTCGGTGGGATTCCCACCGCACCATCCGCCGATGAAAACCTTTCTGGGAGTTCCTATTCAGGTGCGGGACGAGGTGTTCGGCAATCTGTATCTCACGGAGAAGGCCAACGGTGCGCAGTTCACCGAGGACGACGAGGTGCTTCTCCGCGCGCTGGCGGCGGCCGCCGGTATCGCGATCGAGAACGCCCGCCTGTACGAGGAGTCGCGGACGCGGCAGGCCTGGCTCGAGGCGACACGGGAGATCGCGACCGAGTTGCTGGCGGGCAGTGACACCGCGGAGGTGCTGCAGGTGATCGCCGACGACGCGCTCTCCCTCACCGCCGCCGACAGCGCCTTTCTCGCGGTGCCGGACGATCCCGACATCCCGTCGGACGAGGTGACCGAGCTCGTGGTGACGGCGTCGGCGGGGACGGTGTCGGATCGGATCATCGGCCGGACGATCCCGGTGGACAGGTCCACGTCCGGTGAGGCGTTCCGGGAACGGACCCCGTTACGCGTCATGGCGCTGGCGTTCGATCCCGGGTTCGAGACCGGGGCCCGGTTCGGTCCGGCGTTGGCGCTGCCCCTGCGTGCCGCGCAGTCGGTGTCGGGTGTGCTGGTGACGCTCCGCCATGTCGATGCGGCGCCGTTCACGGACGACCAGCTGGCGTTGATGTCAGGTTTCGCGGATCAGGCGGCGGTCGCGCTTCAACTCGCCAACAGTCAGCGTCGGATGCGTGAGCTCGACGTTTTGTCCGATCGCGACCGGATCGCGCGTGACCTCCACGACCACGTCATCCAGCGGCTGTTCGCGGTCGGTCTGTCGTTGCAGAGCACCCTGCAGCGGGCGAAGGCTCCCGTCGTCAAGGACCGGCTCGAACAGTCGATCGACGACCTGCACGACATCGTGCGGGACATCCGGACCGCCATCTTCGACCTGCACGGTGGTTCGGGTGGGATGACCCAGTTCCGGCGGCGGCTGCACGAGATCGTCGCCGAGACGACCGCGGATTCCGGGTTGCGCACGACGGTGCACATGTCGGGGCCACTGTCCGTCATCGACTCTGCGCTCGCCGAGCATGCCGAGGCTGTTCTGCGTGAGGCGTTGAGCAACGCGGTGCGGCACGCGGGAGCCGACACGGTGACGGTGAGTATCTCGGTCTACGACGATCTCGCGATCGAGGTCGCGGACGACGGCAAGGGATTCGAGGAGAACGTCGCCACCAGCGGGCTGGACAATCTGGCCGCCCGGGCGCGGGAAGTGAACGGGCACTGCGCCGTCGACTCGACTCTCGGCGGTGGAACCACGCTCCGGTGGTCCGCTCCCCTTCCGTGAGTCCGGTGCGTGTCAGCTCAGCGCCGCCCGCACCACCAGTTCGAAGGCGGGCCGCGGATCGGTGGTGTCCTCGCGGGCGATGCGGTGCAGGATCAGTCCCTCCGCGCAGGCCATCAGTGCGGTGGCGGCGGTCTGCGGGTCCCGCGCACCGAGGTGGGCGAATGCCGAGACGACGGACGCTTCCATGGCGGTGCGCCCGCGTGCCAGCGCCTCCCGCAGAACGGGGTCGTGGCTGGCCTCGAGGAACAGGACCAGCCGTGCCGCGGTGACGGTTCGGTTGACGACGGTCGTGTAGTCGATCAGGCCGCAGACCGCGTCGACGAGGTCTTCGGCGGATGCCGGTGCCAGCATGCCGACTTCGGACAGTTCGCGGTCGACGATCGCGTCGACGGTCCCGGTGAGCAGCGCGGCCCGGGTGCGGAAGTAGTTGGACGTCGACCCCTTCGGGAGGCCGGCGCGGTCGTCGACCCGGGCGTGGGTGAGCGACCGCAGCCCTTCGGTTCCGAGCAGGTCGATCGCCGCGTCGAGTGCACTCGTTCTCGTGGACGTCACCTGGCTACTATAAACATAGTGACTTAGCACTATGATCGTAGTAACGTGAGGTCATGAGACGCGAGGCTCCCGGTCACGCCCGAACATCCGGACCGAACAGATTGCCGGACAACACCTTTCCCACACCGGGCGGGGTCCGGCACCGCTACGTTCGGCTCCCCGGCCTGCGCATGCACGTGGCCGAGGCCGGTCACGGCGAACCGGTAGTGCTGCTCCATGGGTTCCCCCAGCACTGGTGGGAGTGGCGCGGGGTTCTCCCGGGACTCGCCGAGCACTACCGGGTGATCTGCCCGGATCTGCGGGGCGCCGGCTGGACCGACGCCCCGCCCACCGGATACACCCGTGCGCAGTTGCTCGCCGACGTCGAGGCACTGCTGGACGCGCTCGAACTCGACCGGGTCTGCCTGATCGCGCACGACTGGGGCGCACTGCTCGGATACGAGCTGTGCCTGAGCGCACCCCACCGAGTCCGGAAACAGATCAGTCTCGGTGTCCCCCACCCCTTCATCCGGTTCGACCCACGGTTGCTGACGACGATCGCACGGCACGGCTGGTTCCAGCCGGTGATCGCCGCACCGTTCCTCGGTCCGTTCCTGCTCGGCCGCCGCCGACAACGGCTGACGTACCACCTGCTGCGGGGCTTTACGACGGACCGGAACGCGTGGTCGGAGCGCGACGTCGAACTGTTCGCCGGACGGCTGCGCGAACCGGCCCGCGCCCATGCGGCGTCGGCCCTCTACCGTTGCTTCATCATGCGTCAGGCGGCGCGGATCATGACCGGCGCATACCGGCACACCCGGCTCGCCACTCCCACCCGGGTGCTCGTCGGCGCCGAGGACCCCATCGTGCGCAAGGAATTCCTCGGCGGCTTCGAGGGGCACACCGACGACTTCGGTGTGGAGTTCGTCGACGGCGCCTCGCATTTCCTCGTCGACGAACGGCCCGATGTGGTGCTCGAACGCGCACTCGCATTCTTCGCAGCGGCCTGAGGGGGCCGGGCATCGCGGGGTTCCCCGGTCAGGCAGTGCCCGGCGGGTGTGCGCCGACGACGGGGTGGATGTAGGTGACCATTCCCGCGGGCCGGTGTCAGGACACGGCGACGGACACCTGACGGGCGGGGTCGATGGTCCCCGGGCGTACGTCCTCGCCGAGGGCGAAACCCACACCGCGCACGGTGTGGACGACATACGGCGATCCGACGGCCACCAGCTTCCGCCGGAGGGAGCAGATGTAGGCGTTGAGGACGTTCGTCTTCGATTCGACGGTCACACCCCACACCATCAGCATGAGGTCGCGGCGGGTGACGACCCTGCCGACGTTCTGCGCGAGCACGGTGAAGAGGACGAATTCCGTCCTGGTCAGTGTGGTGCGCAACCCGTCGTAGTCGGTGTCGTGCTGCTCCTCGCACAGGCACAGGTCCTGGCTGCCGGCGGGCGCCGGTGCGGGCACCTCGGGTTTCACACGGCGGAGGATCGCGCGGAGCCGGGCGACGAGTTCGTCCGCGCCGACCGGCATCTCCAGCACGTCGTCGGCGCCGGCCTCGAGGAGGTCGCTGCGACGGTTGCCGGAACGGAAGGTGCCGATCACCACGACGGCGAGCGCGAATCGCATCGCCTTCAGTCCCCGCACGGTGGTGTCGGCGTCGAGGTGGGGTGATCGCGCGTCGACGATCACCACGTCGGGGGGTTCGATCCGCGAACGCACCGGTTCCGCGTACGTTCGGGTGACGAAGAATCCTCCGTCCCGGAGGCGTTCGACGAGGGAGCTTTCCACGTCGGCGTCGATGAGCAGGACACGCGGCCGGGCGGCGGCCGGGCTCGACACAGAGTTCATGCGGATTCCTCCTGTTTTCGAGCCTCACGTCGGTGTGCCGTGTAGATCAACCCGGCGCCGAAGATCAAGTTCCCACGCCGCAGTTGATGACGATATCGAGCGGAACTCCCCTATCGTTACCGTGAGACCGCTGCATCACCCGATCGGGAGGTCGCTGTATGTCGGAGCTGCGACACATCGCGCTGCACGGGGACGACGTCGCCTACCGGCTGAGCGGGGAGGGCGAGACGCTTCTGCTCGTGCACGGGATGGCCGGAAGTTCGGCGACGTGGCGCGCAGTCCTCCCGCAGTTGGCGCAGCGCTACCGGGTGCTGGCCCCGGATCTGCCCGGTCACGGCGATTCGGCCAAACCGCGCGGCGACTACTCGCTGGGCGCGTTCGCCGCGTGGCTGCGCGACCTGTTGCACGAGCTGGACATCGAACGGGTGACCGTGGTCGGGCAATCCCTCGGCGGCGGGGTGGCGATGCAGTTCAGCTATCAGCATCCCGAACTGTGCGAGCGCCTGGTCCTCATCGGCAGCGGCGGACTGGGACCGGACGTGAACTGGACCCTGCGGTTGCTGGCGGCGCCCGGGTCCGAGTTCCTGCTTCCCCTGATGGCGCCCGCCGCGATACGCGACGCCGGCAACAAGGTTCGCAGCTGGCTGGCGGCGATCGGGGTTCAATCGGTTCGCGGCGACGAGATGTGGCACGCCTATTCGTCGCTGTCCGATCCGGAGACCCGGCAGGCGTTCCTGCGGACTCTCCGCGCGGTCGTCGACCATCGGGGGCAGGCGGTGAGCGCGCTGAGCCGGCTGTACCTGAACGCGGGTCTGCCCACCCAACTGATCTGGGGCGATTCCGACGGCATCATCCCGGTCTCGCACGGTTACGCGGCGCACGAGGCGATGCCCGGCAGCCGGCTCGCCGTCCTCGACGGTATCGGCCACTACCCGCACCTCGAGGATCCGGCCGCGGTGGTCGGCATCATCGACGACTTCGTTTCCGCCACGCCCGCACGCGTGTGAACTCTTGGGTGGTGTCGACGCGTCATGCCTGACGCAGGGGTGACGCGGATCGGGCGGCGCGCATGCGTCGTCCGGTGACCAGGATGTAGATGCTGACCAGCAGCACCCAGGCGGGGAACGCCAGCGTCGTCCACAGGCTGAAGCTGACCACCACCAGCAGGGCCAGGGCGAGCACGTACGTGGTCACGACGAGGAATCGCGGCATCAGTCCGGTCCGGAGCCAGATCGTTCCCAGCGAGATCATGAACACCGCTGCCATGCGCAGCGCGTAGACGTGGTTGATCTGCAGCATGATCTCGCGGCCGAAGTAGACGATCTCGTCCGCGGAACTGCCCGAGTGCCGGGCGATCGCGAGGACGCCGCCCGCCACGCCCATCGAGACAAAGCCCATCGCGAGGAACAGCAGCCCACTGCCCAGGAACACCGTCGCGAAGAAACGGTCCTCGAGGTCGCCGAGACGGTCGCGGATGACGCCGATGAACCAGAGGAACGCGATACCCGCGAACGGGGCGAGCACGAGGGCCGTTTTGATCCGCGTCTCACCGCTTCCGACCCAGGGCGTTTCGTCGAACGGGTCGGCAGGCAGCGCGGTGTGCAGGAGGACGAGGCTGGCGGAGAAGAACGCGGCGAACACGATTCCCGCGACGGCCGCCGAGCGTGGCGTTCTCAGCCGGCGGAACTGCTTCTCGCGCTGCATGGCGGCCATGGGTCAATCCTCGCTCGAGCGGTGACCGGGAATCACCGATTCGCGCCAACCGGCCCCGTGCCCGACGAAGAAACCGACCGCCGCGTCTGCTACGCCCGATTCGGCGACGCGAACAGGCCTTTCCCGGGCGATGGTGCAGACCGGGCGTCCCGGCCTCCCGCTGGGCGGAACGCCGCATGGCGTGCCGCATTCCCGAGAACTGTGATGTCAATTACACATTCGCGAGACTTCGACCACCGAATGTGACCACCCACCCCTACCGCCCGGCTCGGGCGCGCCGCACTGCCGCGGCACCGCCACGAGTTCCCGTGCAGGTATTCGAAAGGACCCGATGATGGTCACCCATGCGCCAGACGGCGGATCGGCTCGGACGCGACAGCAGGACGCGACCGACGAGCGATGGACGCCCCGACTGATCTTCTCGCTCGCCTCGATCGTGTTGCTGCTCGAGATGCTCGCGGTCAGCTACATGATGATCTCGATCGCGTTGCCGCAGATCGTCACCCACTACCGGACGACGCAGGGTGCGTGGTTGCTCACGTCGTTCCTGCTGGTCGGGGCGATCACCTGCCCGCTGATCGGCAAGCTCGCCGACACCCACGGCAAGCGCAAGATGCTGCTGACGGCCGTCGGTCTGTCGGCGCTCGGGTCGCTGATCTCGGCGATCGCACCGACGTACGCGGTGCTGATCGCCGGCCGCTCCCTGACCGGGCTGCTCGTGCCGTGTCTGTTCCTCAGCTATTCACTGATCCGCGACGTCTTCCCCGCCCGGACGGTGGCGCTGGCGGTCAGCATCGCCACGAGCGGGATGGGGCTCATCGCGATCCCCGCGCCGTTCTTCACCGGCTGGCTGATCGACAATTTCGGCTTCCGGAGCATCTTCTGGTTCTTCCTGGCCGGTCTCGTGGTCCTCAGCATTCTGATCCGGGCGACGACCGGCGAATCGACCGTCCGGCTGCGGTCGCGCATCGACCTGATCGGCGCCGCGCTCCTCGGCGCGGGACTCGCCGGCATCCTCGTGGGAGTGAGCTTCGGTCCGTCGTGGGGCTGGAAGTCGGGGTCGACCCTCGGGTTCATCGCCGGCGGTGTCGCCCTTCTGGTGGCGTGGATCGTGTCCGCACTTCTGCTGCCGGACCCGCTGATCGACATCCGGTTCTTCGGTAAGCGGCCCGTGTTTCTGACGGCGCTCGGCGCCGGATTCTGCTACGGAACGTCCTCGGTGTTCACGATCATGCTCCCGATGATGTGCATGACCCCGGCGATCCTGGGGCTCGGCTACGGATTCGGGATCAGCGCAGAGGGATTCGCGATCTTCCAGGCTCCGTTGGGTGGTGCGGTGGTGATCGGCGGACTGATCGTCGGAACCCTGGTGCCCCGGCACGTGAGGCCGCGGATCCTGATGGTCGTGGGCATGCTGCTGATGGCCGTGGCCTGCCTGCTCACGGCGACGATTCACGACGACAAGGCGCTGCTGATCGGCTTCGCCGCCCTCCTGGGAGTGGGAATGGGCATGGGGTACGCCTCCATCCCGAACCTGCTCATCGCCGCGGTGCCGCCGCAATTGCAAGCGACGACGGCGAGCATGGTGGCGGTGTTCCAGAGCATTCTGCCCGCCATCCTTCCGGTCATCGCGTTCACCGTGTTGAACTCGCACATCGCGACCGTCGTGCAGGGCGCCGTCTTCTACACGGACACCGGCATCACCATCGCATTCGTGATCGGCGCGATCTCGGCGCTGCTGGGCGCGGTGGTGGCCGTCGCGCTGCCCCGCAGGATTTCGCAGCTGAGCGCACCCGGTGCCGAGTCCACCTCGGCGACCGACGTGGTTCTCGCCCACTGAGCGGCTGGTCCTGACGTCGTCGCCGCGTCCCTGAGCGGGCGCGGCGACGACCAACGGGCGGCCCGCTCCGTCGAAACCGCTCCCGGCCGTCGGCCGAGTGGGAGGCTGAGGTGGGGAAACAGTTCTCTGGTTCGACTCGGACGACAGGAGACCACCATGCGACTGACCACACTCGGCGACCTTCCCGGACGCATCGCGACCGGGGGCTTCATCCTCCATACGGGATTGCAGAAATGGTCGGCGGACGAGCAGACCGCCCAGGGCGTTCACGGTATGGCGGCGGGCGCGTTCCCGTTCCTGAACGCGATTCCACCGGAACGATTCATCAAGTTGCTGTCGATCGCCGAGATCGGCACGGGCGCAGCGTTGCTCGCACCGTTCGTGCCCACCGTTGTCGCAGGGGCAGCGCTCACCGGGTTCTCCGGGGGGCTCGTGGCCATGTACGCAAGGACCCCCGCTCTGCGGAACCCCGGCAGCATCTGGCCGAACGAGAACGGCACCGCCGTCGCGAAGGACACGTGGATGCTCGGGATGGGGCTCGGTTACGTGCTCACCGGGTGGACGCGGCTCCGCAACCGCTGACGGTCCGGCGGTGGCGTCGACGCTGTCGTCACTGTTCGGGCACGGCGCAGAAGTCGCTGTCGGAGAATCCGGAAGGGCGCACACCGAGCGCCTGGTTGAGACGTCCGCGGTGATTCTCCCAGGCGATGGCCGCGGCGAGTTCGGTCACCTGGGACTCGGAGAAGGCGGCGAGCAGCGAACGCCGCAGGTCGTCGCCGATGTGGGCGGGGGTGCGTGTCATCGCGTCGGCGAACTCCAGGACCAGCTTCTCGGTGTCGTCGAACGCGGAGCTCTCGCGGAACGCCGGCAGGGCGCGCAACTGGGCGTCGCTGACCCCGAGCGCACGGCTGAACGCCGATCCGATGTCGAGGCAGTACTCGCAGTTGGTCAGCGCGGCCGCCTTGATCTCGGCGAGCGCCTTCAACCGGGGGTCGACCCGGGCGCTCGCCGCCAGCGCGACCTCGTGGAATCCGACGGCCGCGAGCAGCTGCGGCCGGCGTCGCAACCAGCGAAACAGGTCTGCCCGGTTGCGGCGGGCGGTGGGAAAGACGCGGCGAAACGAGTCCATCTGACCGAGGACGCTCATGCTGTCGGTTTACACCCGCCGCCGGACCGAGACAACCCCTGGGCCAATCGGCAATCACCGTGTCCCGGCCGCCGGAGTGTTCTACGTTCGGAGCTGAGGCCGACCCCGCCGCACCCCGAGGAGTCACCATGAAGGCAGTCGTCTGCACCGAGACTCGCCTGGAGTTCGGTGACGTCCCGGCTCCGGTCCCGGCCAGGGGGCAGGTGCTGATCGACGTGTCCCGGTGCGGGATCTGCGGCTCCGACCTGCACGCCCGCGTACACGCCGACGAGATGGCGGAACTGGCCGCCGAGACCGGCTACCGCGACTTCATGCGTTCACACCAGCGGGTCGTGCTGGGTCACGAGTTCAGCGGCACCGTTGCCGGTTACGGGCCCGGCTGCCGGAAGCGGTGGCCGGTGGGCACCGCGGTGGTGGCGTTGCCGATCGTCCGCACCGGCGCCGGGATTCACCTGACCGGCCTGTCTGCCTCGGCGCCCGGTGGCTACGCCGAACAGGTGGTGGTGCAGGAGTCGATGACGCTGCCGGTCCCGAACGGTCTGACGGCGGAGAAGGCGGCCCTGACCGAGCCGATGGCGGTGGCGTGGCACGCGGTGCGCAAGGGTGACGTCGGCAAGCGCCGGAATGCGGTCGTCATCGGGTGCGGCCCGATCGGTCTCGCGGTGATCACCATGCTGAAGGCGACCGGTGTCCGTACCGTGGTGGCCGCCGACTTCTCCACCCGCCGCCGCGAACTCGCCCGGCAGTGCGGTGCCGACGTCGTCGTCGACCCTGCCGGGGCGTCGCCCTGGACGTCGTATCCGCGACGTCGGGAAACGACCTCGATCACGAACGTGCTCGGTCTCGGGCTGGACACCATGGAGAAACTTCGCCGAATCCCGAGGCTGCCGTGGTGGCATGCGTTCGCCCTCGCCGACACGGTGGGCGCGACACCGTCCGGGCCGGTCGTCTTCGAATGCGTCGGCATGCCCGGCGTCATCGACGGCATCCTGGCCGGGGCCCCGCTGCGGTCCCGCGTCGTCGTGGTCGGGGTGTGCATGGAGACCGACACATTCCGGCCGGCGCTCGCGGTCAACAAGGAGATCGAACTCCGCTTCGCCGTCGCCTACGACCCCCGCGAATTCCGCGACACCCTCCACATGCTCGCCGACGGAAAGGTCGATCCGACACCGCTGATCACCGGCACGGTCGGCCTGCCCGGAGTCGAATCCGCGTTCGCAGCGCTGGGTGACCCCGAGGTACACGCGAAGATCCTGATCGACCCCGAGATCAGCACCGCTTCCCTGTGATCCGCCGCCGACCATGAACTCTCACCATCCCCGCCTCCGATGGGTCGCCCCGGCGCTGCTCCTCGCGTTGATCTACGCGGCGTCGCTCACCGTGTACGGGTTGAGCAGCCGCACCGGCGAGGACGAGGGACCGTTCGTGGGCAGCAACGACGAGGTCGTGGTCCTGGTGACGGCGAAGTCGCTGCAGCCGACGACCGACCGGGTGCAGGCCGAGGTGACGATCGCCGTCGGCGAGGAGTACATGCACGCCAACGGCGACACCCTGAATCGGGACATCACTCTGCTGCTCTTCCCGAGCACCAGTCATGAGGAGATCGTGTTCCGGGCGGGCGCCGCACCCACGACGTTCGATACCGAGTTCATCGCCACCGGCAACGCAGCGTACTGGCCGTTCGACCGGTTCGAGGTGAACCCGATGGTCGTGGAGGCGTACGAGGGCGCCGGCGCCGACCGTGAACTGCTGCCCACGGGTCTCCTCGTGGACGGCAGGGTCGACGGATGGAAGGCGCGGGCCGAAGCGGTGACAGTCGACACGGACCTCTCGCGGAACGGCACCGGCGCCGCGCTGCTGTTCGCGCGCACGGGCGGGAACCTGATCTACGCCGGCATCCTCCTGCTGATGATGACGATCCTCGCGGCGCTCGCCGCGTTCGTCGCACTGCAGACGTTCCGGCGGAAGCGGGCCGTCAACACGGACATGCTCGGCTGGATGGCGGCGATGCTGTTCGCGGTCGTGCCGTTGCGCGGAATCCTGCCGGGAAGCCCGCCGATCGGGTCGTGGGTCGACATCGCCCTCACGGTGTGGGTGGTGTCCACCCTCGTCGCGTCGCTGGCGTTGTTCGTATTCTGCTGGTGGCGGGACAGCGAGCAGCCCGCTCCGCCCTGATCAGCTGGGGCGCGTAAACGGCGCCAGCCGTGTGGGTGTCAGGCCCGGTGTGCGGTGAGGGAGTCGATCGCGGCCCGCAGTTTGGTGGTGGCGTCGTCGGCGACGTCGTTCAGTCCCGGTTCGCCGGTGACTTCGACCATCAGGGCTGGGTTCATCGCGTCGACGATGACGCTGTTCTCGGTGGCGGTGTCGGCGCGCACGACGACATTGCAGGGCAGCAGCAGCCCGATCTGCCGGTCCACGTTGACTGCGCGGTGGGCCAGAGGCGGATTGCACGCGCCGAGGATCAGATAGTCCTCCATGTCCTCGCCTAGTTTCGCCTTCATCGTGGCTTTCATGTCGATCTCTGTGAGAATTCCGAAACCCTGCTCGGACAGAGCCTTCCGAGTGCGTTCCACGGCATCGGCGAACGTTGTGTGCAGTGTTGTCGACAATGCGAGATTCATGACCATTCGGCCTTCTTTCGGAGTTCGTGGGATCTGGGTGTTCGGCATTCGCTGTGTGATCGTCGATGCGTCGAATCGGAGCGGCCCTGGGCCATGGGGGTGAATGACGATCAGGCGAGCGCGAGGAAGAGCTTCTCCAGTTCAGCCTCGGTCATGGGTTCGCTACCCTCCGCATCGTCGCCGGTCAGGCATTCACGCAACCCGGTTGCGACGATCTTGAACCCGGCCCGATCCAGAGCGCGAGAGACCGCAGCGAGCTGGGTGACGACGTCTTTGCAGTCACGTCCCTGCTCGATCATCGAGATCACCCCGGCCAGCTGCCCGTGCGCGCGGCGGAGCCGATTGAGTACCAACGCAATGCTGTCGTCGTCGCCGACCATGAGCGTCCCTTCCTGAAATCTGACGACAATAATACCCCTGGGGGTATTATTGTCGGGGTAGGTGAGTCCAGTGTCACCTCACTCGCGCCGCGCCCTGCTCCTTGAACGCCCGAGTGGCGGAGCGGGCCGTGCTCACCGCGACTTGTACACCGAATACCAGGTCCGCCGTGCAACACGCATCATCGCGGCGTGCAGATGTTCAGCTCGGCGATACAGTTCCCGCCTACGTAGCTCCCGTCGGACGTCGGGCTCGGTTTCGAGATCGGCGATCGCAGCGCGGTAGGCGTGCTCGACCGCGGACAATTCTTCGATAGCGTGGTCGGCGCACGTTGCCGCGTCTCCACTCGGCAGCGCCCGCAGCCCCTGTGCGAGGGGGATCAGCGCTTTCGCGAGCCTGTCTATCAACTCGACGAGGTAAGGATCAGGCGCGGCGCAGGTCGGGCCGGAACACGACAGCTCCGACTCCCGGACCAAGGCGTACCCGGCTTCGGTGATCTCGCCGAGACGCTCCCCTAGTTCGAAGAGGTCTTCCGCCTCGATGGGGGTGCTGAAACTGTCGCGCACGGCGTTGTTGAGAGTGCGGCGGGCACGATGCTCGTTCCTTGCGGCGACCCTCAGCTCCGCGACGGCATCATGGGTCGGGATGTTGCCGTGTCCCCAGTCGTTCAACACGTGTATGCACTGCTCGACGATGTCGAGCTGTTCGCGCAGCATGCCCAGCACGTCGAACGAGCGTGGCAGGAACCACGCATTGGACAGTCGCGGCCGATGCATCAGATCGCCCCCCACACCGGAAACAGCATCGCCCCCAGCAGTGCGGTCATCGGTAGCGTGACGACCCAGGCCACGCCCATCTCTGTGACTACCTTCCAGTGCACATGCCGCGCGCGGCGCTGCGCTCCCGTGCCTACTACACCGGCGGCAACTACATGTGTGGTGCTGACCGGTGCCCCCACGAGGGATGCGCCGAGGATCACGCCGGCGGCGCCGGCCTGACTGACCAGCCCGTCGAGCGGTGTCATCCGAAACACCCCACGCCCCACCGTCCGCACGATACGCCACCCGCCGAACGCGGTTCCGACGGTCAGACTCGTCGCAGCTGCCAGTTTGACCCACAGGGGCACGGTGAACTCGGTGAGATGTCCACCCGCTATGAGCAGCAGCGTGATCACGCCCATCGATTTCTGCGCATCGTTGCCGCCGTGGCTCAGTGCGAGTGTGGCGGCCGTGACCCATTCGGCGCGGCGCACCGGGCCGAGTGCGCGTCGGCGGGCACGTCGCATCAGTCGCCAGGCGATGGTCGCGAGCAGCGCACACACGACCGCGCCGAGAAGTGGGGAGATTGCCAGGCCGACCAGGATCCCCACGACGCCGGAAGGTCGGCCGTCGGTGAATCCGCCCCAATGCACGCCACTCGGGCCTGCAGCGATCAGGGATGCACCGACCAGTCCGCCGACCAGGGCGTGCGATGAACTCGATGGCAGCCCGAACCACCAGGTGACAAGGTTCCATGCGATCGCTGCAGTCAGTGCGGCGCCGACCGCTGTGACCGTCGCGCTCGCGGGCAGTGTGACGACCCCTCCGACGGTGTCGGCGACGGCCGTTCCCACGATCAATGGGCCGACGAAGTTCCCGGCAGCAGCCAGGATGAGCGCATGTTCGGGGCGAGCGGCCCGGGTGGCGACGAGCGCGGCGATCGAATTCGCGGAGTCGTGGAAGCCGTTGGTGAGGTCGAACGCGAGCGCTGTCGCGATCGCCAGGAGGACAGCGACCTCCACGGCTCAGTACACGCGATCGGTGTGCGGGCCCTCTGCGGCCGGCATCGAACAGGCCATCACGGCCGCACGAGACGGGCTGGTGAACATCTGCAGCGCCGTGGCGGCGCGATCAGTCGCGTGCACGGTCAGGCCTCCGATCGGTCGCGGAAGAGAACCTCGGAGAGCGGTCGTCTCGGCGTTGTCGAGGACGGTTCGGACCGTGGCCGGATGCCGACCCTGATGAGGACTTGAGGCAGGCCATCGCCCTCGAGCAGCTCACTCACACGGGTTCGCGTCTCCCCCAGCTCGGTCATGTGCGTGACCGGGCACGTACCGAGGCCTCGTGCTGTGCAGGCCAACAGGAGCGCCGAGAGCGCCTCGCCGCATCGCAACCAGTCCAGCCTCGAGTCCGAGCCGGTGGTGAGCACGAGTATCGCTGCACGGTCCTCCAAGTCGCCGGGGTCACACGTGGCAGTGCCTGGAGGGAACTCTCGTCCGACCGGGACAGTTCCCGGTGGCGCGGCCGGTAGCGCCGCCGACGGAATCCCGTCGGGATACAGTGCGTGCCCGGCCCACCAGTGCAGCTCGGCTTGGTACACCGGGTTCTCGCGGCGTAGACCTCGGAGGCGAAGTGACATTGCCTCGAGTGCGGGTCGTGCGCGATCCCCGATGTCTTCCACATGTGTTCCTGCGCGTTCGGCGAGTTCGGTGACCTGCGCGAGGGTGTCGTCCCACGAGGTTGGTGCAGACATCGGTAGCCGCTCGGTGTACCGGCGTGCGATCGCCGCCGCCATGGCGATCTCGGATCCGGACACCTCTTCCGTGGGCGTGAATGCAACGGTTGCCAGACACTGGCGGTTCGCCGAATGCGGCATGCGTTGGATCACCGAATCCCAATGATGCTCGAGTAGAGCGTATTTCAGATGGTTGAGCGCCGCACCGCAGGACACCACCATTTGACGTCCGAATGAATCGGTGGCAGGCAGGATGCGGTCGGGGTCACTGGACAGTGTCAGTCCCTCCGGCTGGAGGACCCACCGCCACGGTTGACTGTTGTGAAGGGATGGCGCCCGGCAGGCCGACGCGACCACCGACTCGATCATGCGCCAACTCGGCATCGTCTCCGCAGCTGTGCCCATCACCCACCTCATCACTCGTAGCCAGGTGCGCCGCTTGGTGCCATCGTGGTGATGTCGAGTCTCGCGTACCGGGCCCTCGCACCGGTAGGGCCGGAGGTCATCGCGACATTCTGCCGTCGCCCGCCCGAGGGATGGACCGACGGTGGGATGGCAGGTCCCCGATCAGCTCTGGCTGCCCGCGGTCTCCAACCGGGCTGCTGTCAGTAGCGAGGACACGCCCTGTTCGATCGCCGTTCCCAGGTCGGCGAGGTCCGGGGTGGTGTCGTAGTCACCGGTCAACCCGAACGTCAGATTGTCGGCGTAGCTGAGGATTGCGATGCCGACGCGCAATCGCAATGCGATGGGTACGTACGGGAAGATGTCGACGATTTTTCGGCTGAGGAGGTGACGAGTCTGTTGGGGTCCGGGGATGTTGGTGGCCACTGCCACCACGCTGTGCTGGGGGAATAGGGTGGCCAGGCGCAACGCCCAGGCGAGCGGCATGAACGGTCCGGATTGCGCCAAAGTGGTGAACACCTTTCCGCCCTGCGCTTCCTTGCCTGCCTTGTGCGCCGACATCCGCCGATGCACTGCGGTGAGCTGTTCGACGTGATCCTCGATATCGACCGGCAGGAAGGGCAGCATGAGCGATACCTGGTTGTGGGGAGATTCCGCGTCGTCGTTCGCGGACCGCACCGAGACCGGAACCAGTGTGCGCACCGTGTGTGCGTCGGGGTGTTCACCGCGCCGGAGGAGCAGTGTGCGTAATCCGCCGGTGATGGCCGCGAGGGCGACGTCATTGACCGTGACGCCGTATGCCGCACAGATCTCCCGGACATCCGCCATTCGGGTGCGGGCACCGCGGTAGCGCCGTTGCTTTCCAATCGGACCGATCAGTGAAGTGTCGGACGACGACGTCAGCATCTCGGTCAGGAGCCGGGCAAGTCCCCGACCCACTCCCAGTCCCGCTCGAGCGATCGTGAAAGGAGCGCGCAGGATTGTCTCGAGTAGTTCGCACTGGTGGCTCGGGGAGAGCAGCGTGGAGATCGACGGTGCCGGCGGTGGTTGATGCGCGGGACGATCCGGACCCGACGAGCCGGCGGCGGGGTCGATTGTCGGCTCCACCTCGTCGCACATCGCCTCGAACAGTCGTGTTCCGGTAATCCCGTCGGCCATGCAGTGGTGGAGTTTGGCGAGCATCGCCCAGCGGTCGCCGCTGAGTCCTTCCACTACCCAGCATTCCCACAGCGGGTGGTCCCGGTCGAGCCGGTGCCCCATGACTCGGGCAACGAATCCGAACAGTGCCTCCTCCTCGCCCGGGTTCGGGATGGCGACCCGTCGCAGGTGTCGGTCGAGGTCGAAGTTCGAATCTTCCGTCCACGACGGGGCACTGACATCGAGTGGGGCCGTGCGGAGTTTGTCGCGTGCGTGTGGAAGGTCGAGGAGACGTTCCGCGACGGCGTCGCGGAACTCCTTCTGATCGGGCGGGGGTCCTTCGATGACTGCCAGCGCTCCGATGGTCAGGCTCGCATGCCGGTCGGAGTCTTCAGTTTCCAGGAAGCCGGCGTCGAGGAAACTCAGCGTGTCATTGCCCATGGTCGACCTCATCGCCTTCCAGTGTGGTGTTCCTGAGGTCCGGATTCACAGCCGTGTCGACTTCAGCTCACGGGCCATCCGGGTGCCTTTCCGATCCCGGCCCATTCCCGGTTCCATTGCGCGAGGCGGTGCCTCGACGCGCTCCAGTGAACACCCAGAAGGAGCAGCACTCCCGCGATGATGCTCGTTGCCCACACTGCGATGGCGGCGATGACCGCGGCGACCGCGCTCTCCCCACCGGTCATCGGCGCCGCACTGAGATTCCCGTTCGCGTCGACCCAGATGCTCACAGCGTCGCCCTCTTTCGCCCCGGAATCGACGTCGATCATTTTCGTGTGCCCCGTCCCGCCAACGGACCAGTGCACCCGCGCCTGACCAAGATCGGACCCTCCGGTTCCGCGCACCGCGTCCTCGCTGTATACGCGCGCCGCATCCTCGACGAGCACGGCGGTCACCTCGCTACGGGTCGCCTCTTCGACTCGTGCTTGGCCGCTCAACCTGGTGTAGGTGGCGGTTCCGAACGCCCCGGCGACCGGAAGCAGGAGTACGACCACCGCGACTACAACGATGACGATGACGGATTCGAGGCGGTCGCTCGGACGCATCAGCCCGTTGTGGCTCCATGGCACCAACCGCCAGATTCGAACTGGTGTAGTCAGTTCCCCAGCCACCACGACCTCCTGCGTTCCGCACTCTCAGTCTTCCGGCTCGTGTCACAGGTCTGTAGAGACCAAGGTCATCTCGCGTCCCTCGGTCGGTGACTGGTGACTTCGGTTGTCGTCAATGCACGGCGGCCCTTCCGGAAGGCGGGACCTTCGGCTCTATGAGGCGTTTGTACCAGCGAAGACGATTGTTGAATCGCGCGAACGCACACCCAGTCGAGGAGACCATCATGACCGCCCACAAGCCGATCGTCGTCGGAGTAGACGGGCAGTCGGCACTGCAGGCCGTGACCTGGGCCGCACGTGAGGCCGTCTACCACGACGCCCCGTTGGTCCTGGTCACCGTCACCTCCGCGTTCGGCGACCCCGGTGTCCCTGCCGGCATACCCGCCAGGTTCTTCGACGACAAGGAACTCGCTGCGAGGAAGCGCCTGGCAAAGGCCGAGGAATTTGCTCGGGCGGCCGCCGACGGTCACGACATCGATATCGAGATCGCGCGCGCCACGGGCTCACCGGCTCACGAATTGCTCGAGCGGTCGAAGACGGCACGCATGGTGGTGGTCGGCAGCAACCGGTACGGCCCGGTGGAGCGGGCATTGCTCGGTTCGGTCAGTACCGCAGTCGTCACCCACGCCCAATGTCCCGTCGCGGTGGTCCGCGAGCTCCCCCATACCGAGGTGACCGAGATAGTCGGCCCGGTCGTCGTCGGGGTGGACGGGACAGCGAACAGCGAACCTGCGATCTCCGTGGCGTTCGTCGAAGCTGCGCAGCGGCACGTCGGGCTGGTGGCCGTGCACGCCTGGTCCGATATCGACCTCGATCTCGCGGGTTGGCGCGGTAGCGGATTCGAATGGGAGAAGCAGCACACCCGCGAGATGGCACTGCTGGCCGAAAGTCTGGCCGGTCGCGCTGAGGACTACCCGGACGTCAAGGTCCAGCCGGTGGCGGTGATAGATCGTCCTGTCCACAATTTGCGCGCACAAGCCGAACGCGCACAACTTCTGATTGTGGGCAGCCGCGGTCGTGGTGGATTCGCGAGCATGTTGCTCGGATCGACCAGCCGGGCCCTGCTGCATTCCGTCACCTGCCCGCTGATCGTCGCCCGCTGAGTTCGTCGCCCTCGCGCGGACAGGGTCATGCACCCGTGGCCATTTGTACTGCCGCCGACATGGCGATGGCGGTGCGCTGGCGGTGCGTCAGATCAGGCCACGACGTGCGGCTTCGTCTGCTGTGCATTATTCGTCTCCTTCTCTCTCACCGAAGACATCTCTTTCAAGGGAAAAGGCGTCAGCCCTCCGAGCGCGGGCGCACGATCAGCAGCGGGCACGTGGTGATATGCAACAGGGCCTCGCTGGTCGAACCGAGTGTCATACCGGCGAATCCGCCGCGGCCATGGCTTCCGACCACGATCAGCTGAGCTTCCTCCGCCTCGGCCAGCAGGTGACGCACCGGACGATCTCTGACCACGACGACCCGCACGGCGATGTCGGGATACTGCTCCTTGCGCCCCGCGAGGCATTCGGCCAGCAGGGACCGCTCTGACTGTTCTGCGGCCGCCCACTGTTGCGGATCGATGTGGATCTGCGACAGGTTCTGATCTGACCAGGCGTGCAGCGCAACCAGTTCAGCACCACGCAGTGCACATTCTTCGAAGGCGACGTCGATGGCGGCGGCGCTGTTGGCAGATCCGTCGACTCCGACGACGACCGGCCCCGAGCCGTCCTCGATCCGAGACCACCCCTCGATCACCGCGACCGGGCAGCGTGCGTGGCGGGCGACGATCGAGCTGACGGAACCGAGCAAGCCGCCCGTGAATTCACCGAGACCACGCCGACCGACAACGATCATCCTCGCGGAGTCCGAGCAATCGACGAGCGCCGCGGGCGCGTACTGCGCATGTACCTCGGCACGGATCTCGACTCCGCCCCCGCGGTTCTGAGTTCGCGCGATCCCGACCGCGGCGGCCAGGTCCCGTTCGGCGCGGGCGCGCAGTTCGGTTCCGATGCACGGGACGGCCTCGGCGCCACGATAGCTGACGCACGACAGGACCAGGAGTGGAGCGTGGCACATTCCGGCCTCACGCGTAGCCCATCGCACGGCATCCGACGACGACGGGGATCCGTCGACGCCCACGACTATCGGCGCGTTCGTCATGGCGTTCTCCTCGAATCCGTTGGGACGGATGGAGCATCGGTATGGGGCGGTGCCGGAGTCATGTCCGGACGGCAGATCGTGACGGGGCAGGGAGCGCGATGCAGCATGTCTTGACTGGTCGATCCGAGCAGCGCCCGTCCCAGCGCCCCTCGCCCGTGGCTTCCGACGACAAGGAGCTGCGCCTGACGACACCGCGCGAGCAGGGTATCCGCCGGGGTACCGCGTTCGGTGACCTGTTCGATCGTCACGTCGGGGTACTCGGTCCGGCAGCCGGCGACGCTTTCGGCGAGTAGTACGCTCTCTGCCGCCTCGACCGGATACTCGTGGCGATGCAAATCCCCATGGGGCGCTGCGCCCGTCCAGGTGTGAACGGCCACGACGGGCACCTCGAAGGACTCCGCGAACGAACACGCCCACCGCACCGCCGCGATGCTGATCTCGCTTCCGTCGACGCCGACGATCACCGGCCGGCGGTCGGGCAAGACAGGACCCGTGGCCTGCCGCCACACGGTGACCGGGCATTCGGCGTGGTGCGCCAACCGTAGGGCCGTAGTGTTCAGATATCCTTCGACGGGCCCGGCACACGACGATCCGATCACCACCATCGAGGCCGACGGTGCCACATCCAGCAGGACATCGGCGGGAGTCGGTCCGGTCATGGTTGTGCATTCGATCGCGGCGGCTGGTTGTTCGCCGCGGATGATGTCGGCGGCACGCGAGAGCGCGGCGTCGCCGAGCACACGGAGCGCCTCGATGTCCCGGACCGGTGCCGACACCCCATAGAAGACAGGTGCCTGCGGTAGGACGTGAACCAGTCGGAGCGGCACGTTCCATTGCGCGGCGACAGCGGCGCCCCATCGTGCCGCGGCCTCCGCCACGGCCGAGCCGTCGACCCCGGCGAGGATCTGCCGGCCGCCCGTGCCGTGCCCGGTCACCGCTACCTCACCATGTCCCACCGGTTGCATCCCACGACGATCAGCGCCGATTTCGTGGCCGGCGGGACCAGCGCTGAAGTGATGAAGAACCTGTGCTGACGGGGATCGAGTCTTCCAGTGGGTTCGTCGAGGGCGGGGGCGGAACCGTACGATTTCGTGAGCCCCGCGGTGCGGACGGCGAGCGGAGTGGCCATGTGCCCAGGCTTTCAGCTGTCGGGACGATGTCAGTAGGGTCTTCGGTCCCCGAATGACGGTCGCGCGGACGGACCGCAGTGCTGCCGACGGTGCGCCCTGTCACCGATGACAATCGGCCCTAACCCGCAGATCCCGCGCGATGGACACTGTTGTCATGCATCAGATCTCCGGCACGAATCGTGACGTAGCGTGGACTGAAGTGGAGACGAGCGTGGACACCACAATTCCTGATGTGAACGTGGTTCGAATCGCGGTGGACCTTGCGTGTCGTGCACCTTCGGTGCACAACAGCCAGCCGTGGCAGTGGACCTATTCCGACGGTCGGCTGGACCTGCATACCGACCGCGGCCGGCTCCTGGCGTCGACTGATCCGAAGGGTCGGCAACTGGTGGTCAGCTGTGGCGCTGCACTGCATCACCTGGAAACTGCGCTGACCGCTCTGCGATGGACGGCAGACATCGAGCGACTTCCCGACGGGCTTCGTTCCGGGCATCTGGCGACGATCAGGTTCCAACATGACGCGCACCCGCGGTCACACGACTTCGATCTCCTCTCCGCTATCCGCCACCGGTATTCGGATCGGCGTCCGTTTGGTCCGTTGAGTGTGAAGACGCCGCTTCCGCGCACTCAGCCGGATGTTGTCCGCGCCCCGGGGGTGCATCTGACGGTCCTGCCACCCGAAGCTCGCGCGACCCTCGCCGCGGCCACCGAGATCACGGCCGCAGCACGAAGATACGACACCGCATATCACACCGAGTTACATTGGTGGGCAGGTCATTCCATTCCATCCGGTGGGATTCCCCCGAATGCTCTGGCAACAGCGGAGAACCTCTCCAGGGTGGACATCGGGCGCGGTTTTCCCGCCGGTCGCGACAATGATTCCGCCGAGGAGATCGATCGGTCCACGGTGCTCGTGGTGAGCACCGATGCGGATTGGCGGCCGGACTGGCTCCGCGCCGGCGAGGCGCTGTCGGCGGTGCTCCTGGAGGCGACGGTGGAGGGCCTTGCGACCTGCCCCCTGACCCATATGACCGAACTTCGGCAGAGCCGTGAGTTGATCCGTGAACTGCTCCCCGACCGAGGATTTCCTCAGGCCCTGATTCGGCTGGGTGTGACGGACAGGAAGCTCACTCCGCGGCAGACACCGCGGCGCCCCACAGACTCGGTGTTGTCGGTCGTATCGCATCCGCGGTAATCGCCGACGGCCTTCCCGCCCAGATCTCTGCAGAGCGGAGGTTGCCGAATGATCAGCGTCTTTCTCGTGGACGATCACGAAGCCGTGCGCCGTGGCATCGCGGAACTTCTCACCGCGGACCCGGATCTCACCGTAGTCGGAGAGGCGGCGTCGTATTCTCAGGCGTTGGCCCGGATCCCCGCGCTCCGACCCGATGTCGCCGTGCTCGACGTCCGTCTGCACGATGGAAACGGAGTCGAATTGTGTCGCGAACTGATGTCTCGGGTGCCCGGCATCCGCTGCCTCATGCTCACCTCGTACACCGATGATCAGGCGATGCTCGATGCCGTCCTCGCCGGCGCGAGTGGGTACGTGGTCAAGGACATCCGCGGCATGGAACTCACCGAAGCGGTCCACGACGTGGGCGCGGGCAAGTCGCTGCTCGACAGTCGCGCGGCGGCAGCGCTGATGGCAAAACTGCGGTCGGACGCGAGCTCGGAGCGCGGAACCATCTCCCGCCTGACGAACCAGGAACAGACCCTTCTCGCCCTCCTGGGTGAGGGACTGACGAACCGGCAGATCGCGGAGCGGATGTTCCTCGCGGAAAAGACGGTCAAGAATTGCGTGTCACGGCTGCTGACGAAACTGGGGGTGGAGCGACGAACCCAGGCGGCGGCAGCACGATTCACTGGTCCGCGCCGCCGCCCTGACCTTCGACCAGTGCCGCGAAGGTGAGGACCTTCTCCCCTACGGCGCCGGTTGCGGTGGCGGTGACGATGGTGTTGACGGGATCATTCACGCGAATTCGAGGAGACCATCATGACCGCGCAGCATCCGATTGTCGTCGGGTTAGACGGGTCGCAGTCGTCCCTGCAGGCTGTGTCGTGGGCTGCGCGGGAAGCTGCGTTGCGCAGCGCTCCCTTGACGTTGGTCACCACCATGTTCGTGCCCGGTACCTATGGTGTGCCGATCGGGGTTCCCGTCAGCCTCTTCGAGGAAGAGGAACTCGCCACCAAGCAGCGACTCGCGCAGGCGGAAGAGGTGGTCGCCCAGGCCGCGGCGGGGCATACCCTCGACGTCGACACCGCGTTCTGCACCGGGGTGCCGTCGGGCGAGTTGATCGAGCGGTCGAAGTCCGCGCGGATGGTCGTGGTCGGCGCGCATCGGCACGGGTTCTTCGAACGTGCGGTCCTGGGGTCGGTCAGTGCCGCGGTCGTGGCCCACGCGCACGCACCGGTCGCCGTCGTACGCGGCCTCCCGCACACGGAGGTCAACGCCATTTCCGGTCCGGTCGTCGTCGGTGTCGACGGCTCCGCGCACAGCGAATCCGCGATCACGATGGCGTTCGAGGAGGCGGCGCTGCGCGGCGTCGACCTGGTGGCGGTGCACGCGTGGTCGGATATCGATCTATACGCGCCGTTCCCCAGCGATGTCGACTGGTCGCAGGTCGAGAGCCGCGAGCGTGCACTGCTGTCCGAGAGCGTGGCCGGCCGCGCCGAGCAGTTCCCCGATGTGACGGTGCGACCGCTGGTGGTCATGGATCAGCCGGTTCGGAATCTGCGGGAGCAGGCCGAGCACGCACAGCTGATCGTGGTCGGCAGCCGTGGGCGGGGCGGGTTCACGAGCATGCTGCTGGGTTCGACCAGTCGGGCGCTGGCGCATTCGGTGACCTGCCCACTGATTGTTGTCCGGTAGTGCTTCCGAGTTCGGACAGCACCGCCCCTACCACCGGTTCGACTGCACCCGCGGCCGCGGGTGAGAGCCCGCGGCCGTATCCGAGGTCGACCACCTCGACAGCGTAGAGCACCCACCGGCGGGGCAGTCGGTCGAGCACGCGCCCGAGCTCGAGTGCCGTGGCCAGTCCGACACCGTGTGTGCTGGTGTTCGGGATTGGCAGCTTGGCAACGGCGGTCGAGTCGAATCGATGAACGGTTCCGGGTCGTGATGGCTCGGACACGACGGCATCGACCAGGACGGCCAGGTCCGCTCCGGCCCAGGCGTCCAGCATGCGGGTGGGGTCACCGTCCGAGGTCGACACCCGAATGTCCGCGGCCACGCGGGCAGCGACTTCACGTGCGACGGCGGGTCCGAGGCCGTCGTCGCGGCGGTAGTCGTTGCCCAGGCCGAGCACGACGGCGATCATCGGCGGTCGATGGTGAGGGTGAGGAAATGAGTGGCGCACGAGATGCACGGATCGTAGTTGCGGATGATCCGCTCACACACCGCGGTCAGGTCGTCGTCGGCAAGCGTGAGATGTGAGTTCACGGCGGTGCGGAGGTCGTGTTCGATGGCCGCCTGGTTCTGTGAGGTGGGCGGGATGATGATAGCCGCCGTGAGGAGGCCGTCGGTATCGAGTTCGTAGCGGTGATACAGCAGTCCTCGCGGCGCTTCGCTGACGCCGTGTCCGACGGAGTATTTCGGTGCGGCGGCAGCAAAAGATGGCACGGGTCGCTGGTAGCGGTCGATGATCCGCAGGGCTTCCTCGACCGCGTACACGACTTCGACGGCGCGGACGACGATGCTGCGATACGGATTACGGCATTGCGCGCCGAGTCCCGCTGCGGTGGCACTCGATGCGGCCTGCCCCGTCAACTGGGACGAATTGAGGGAGTACCGGGCGAGCGGGCCCGTGAGATAACGCCGACCGTCGAGTTCGGCGTGCAGAGCGGTGGAGTGCGGCACCTGGTGTTCGACGACGTGCCGGGGGAATTCCTCGGCCGGGCAACGCAGTCCGGTGGACGAGACGATCTCGCCGTCTTCGATGGCGTATCGGGATCCGTGCCGGAGTGCGAGGAGATCGTGGCCGAGTTCGATGTCGGGGTAGGTGAACGAAGACACCCAATCAACCGTGGACACCGCGTGCTCGAGCGCGGCGCCGAGTTGTTCGGCGAGCGGGACCAGTTCGGTGCGGGTCGGTGCGCGATGGAAGCCGCCGACGCGGACGTTCACCGGATGGATGGGACGGCCGCCGATGGTGTCGAGGATGGCGTTGCCCGCCTTCTTCAGGGCAAGTCCCCGCTCGAGTGCGGCGCGATCGGTGCGGGCGAGCGCGATCGAGTCCGGCAGACCCAGGAAGTCGGGGGCGTGCAGGAAGTAGATGTGCAGCACGTGGCTCGCGATCCACTCCCCGCAGTAGAGCAGGCGCCGCAGATCGAGAACGGCATCGTCGATTGTCAGTGCGCAGGCCTGTTCGAGCGCATTGCACGCGCTCACCTGATAAGCGACCGGGCAGATGCCGCAGATCCGGGAGGTGATGTCCGGTGGTTCCAGATAGTGCCGCCCGCGCAGGAACGACTCGAAGAACCGGGGTGGCTCGTAGATCGCGAGGGCCACCCGGTCCGCGCGGCCGTCGCGGATGGTCACGTCGAGTCGGCCTTCCCCTTCGACACGGGCGAGGGCGCGGACGATCAGCTCCCTACGGGCGGATGTCATTCCGGACTTCCTCCGCTGCCGGGGCCGTAGGCCGCGACGTTGAAAGTCGCGAAAACGCGGGCGATGGCGGAATCGGTCATTCCGCAGGTGCGCAGCCATCCCGTCATCGACGCGAGATTCGGGTCGGTCGTCGGGCCGAAACATCCGTAGCACCCCCGCGAGACCGCCGGACACAATGCACCGCAGCCGGAATGGGTCACCGGACCGAGGCAGGGGGTGCCGTCCGCGACCATCACACAGGTCAGGCCGCGTCGTTTGCATTCAGTGCACACGCTGGTGTTCGGGATGTTCGGCCGCCGCCCCGCCAGGTACGCCGTGATCACTTCCAGGAGCTGGCGCCGGTCGATCGGGCAGCCGCGCAGTTCGAAGTCGACCGGAACGTGCGCCGAGATCGGGGTCGAGGTCGCGAGGGTGTCGATGTAGTCGGGGCCGGCGTAGACGACCGCCAGGAACTCATCGATATCGGCGAAGTTGCGCAACGCCTGTATTCCGCCGGCGGTGGCGCAGGCCCCGATCGTGACGAGGAACCGCGACTGCTCGCGGATCGCGTGGATGCGGTCACGGTCGGCGGCCGTGGTGACCGATCCCTCGACGAGCGACACGTCGTACGGTCCGCTCGTGACGGTGTCGGACAGCTCGAGGAAGTGCGCGATCGACACGGCCTCGGACAGTGCCAGTAGTTCGTCTTCGCAGTCGAGGAGGGTGAGCTGGCAGCCGTCGCACGAGGCGAACTTCCAGACAGCGAGCGTCGGAGTGGTCTTCGGGGGTGCACTCATCACAGCTCCGGTGTTCGTAAGAGGGGTTCGGCGACGGTGTAGTCGACGACCGGGCCGTCCCGGCACAGTAGAAGCTCACCGAGCTGGCAGTGGCCGCAGACTCCGGCACCGCACTGCATGTTCCGTTCGAGCGACACCTGGATGTCGCCGGGGCGCACACCCCGATCGGTCAGGGCCCGGGCGCAGAACCGCATCATCGGTTCGGGTCCGCACAGCAACGCGGTGGTCCGGGCCGGATCGACCGGAACCCGGTGTAAGGGTTCGGTGACGAATCCGACCGCACCCGTCCAGCCGGAAACCGGTTGGTCGATCGTCAGCTCGACGGCAAGGTCGTCGCGGGATTGCCAGGCGGACAGCTCGGATCGGAAGAGGATGTTCGACGGAGTCCGGGCGCCGACGACGAGAGTGATCCGCCGGAACCGGTCGCGAGCGGCGAGGGCAGCGAGGATCACCGGACGAAGCGGTGCCAGTCCCACGCCGCCGGCGACGATGATGAGATCCCGGCCGGACTCGGTGCGCAGGTCCCACCCGCGACCGAAGGGACCGCGGACACCGAGCACGGTGCCGACCGGTGCGTCGTGGAGGGCCCGGCTCACGGCGCCCACGTTCCGGATCGTGTGGACCAAGGTGTCGCAGTCCCGCGCCGGGTCGCCGCTGACCGAGATGGCCACCTCCCCGACACCGTGTGCGTACAGCATCATGAACTGACCTGGCGTGAAATGATTTTCGGGTCGGACGCCGATCGGATGCAGCGTCAGGGTGACGGTGTCGTGCGTTTCGACCGTGCGGGAAGCGACGCGGTAACCGAGCGGAAGCATGCAGTCCTGTGGCACGGGTGTCACCCCTGACGGTGGCCGGCGTAGAGGTCGAGCAACCGCGCCCGGGTGGAGTGGAGGCGGGCGATGAGCACCCCCGACAGCGCCCGGGTGACCGCGTAGGTAAAGGCCGGATCGTCGGCGGCTGTCGCCTGGAGGGCGATCACATCCAGTTCGGTGGCGTCGGTCGCGGCCACGGCGTGCGCTGTGAATTGCCAGCGTGGATTCGTGCCCAGCCAGGACCAGCCCAGGATGTCGCCGCCGTGCAGTGTCTCGAGGCTGACGGTGCCGTGCCCCGGCACCACCGTCGTCAGGACCACACTGCCGGTCTGCAGCAGCCAGCAGCGAGTCGCCGGGTCGTTCTCCCGGAAGACGAGGGCGCCGGGAGCGAATCGGGTCGCCGTCGTGAATTCTGCGAGCCGGACACGCTGTTTCTCGGCGAGCGCTGCGAGCGCGGCCGGAAGGACCGGTTCGCCGGCGTTCACTGGTCGTCCTGCCCCCACACCGGGAGGAGTTGCGCCAGCCGCGCCGCCTCCTCGGTGATGTCGATGCCGACGGGACACCAGTCGATGCACCGTCCGCATCCCACGCAGCCGGAGCTGCCGAACTGGTCGAACCAGGTGCCGAGTTTGTGGGATATCCACTGTCGGTAGCGGCTCTCCCCCGAGGTACGCACATCGCCGCCGTGCAGGTGGCTGAAGTCGAGTTCGAAACAGGAAGACCAGTGCTGCCACCGCTCGGCGTGCTCGCCGGTCAGGTCGGTCATGTCCTCGGTGGTGGTGCAGAAGCAGGTGGGGCACACCATGGTGCAGTTACCGCAGGTGAGACACCGGTCGGCAACGTCCTCCCAGACGTCGGCGTCCCGCGCCCGCTGCAACAGTCCACGCAGGTCCGTCTCCGGCATTCGCCGGCCCATACGCTCGGTGGCGGTGGCGACCGCGGTGCGTGCGGCGTCGACGTCGCCGGGTTCGGCAACGCGGCATCCGACGTCGCCGAGGATCTCGGTGCCGGCTTCCGTGCCGACGTCGACCAGGAAACGGTGGCCGCGGTCGTCGAGGAGTTCGGTGAGCGCCAGATCGAACCCGGGACCGGCTGCGGGGCCGGTCCCCATCGAGGCGCAAAAGCACACCCCGCCGGGATCGGTGCACTGCGCTGCGACGACGAACAGGTTCCGGAACCGGCGCGCGGTGGGAGTATCCGCGTCCGGGTCCGGACACAGGACACGACGCAGGACCTCGATCGCCGCCAAGTCGCAACCGTGCACGCCGAGGAACGCGTACGGTGTCTCGTCGTCGACGGGGGCCTCCCACGAGCCGTCCGGTTCGGTGGACCACAGTTGCCGCCGCGGCGGGTGCAGGAATTGTTTCCACGACTGCGGGCCCGACGAGTGCGCAAACACCGCGTCGTCGTCGCGGCGGTGCAGCCGGTACGTGCCGGGGCCGGTTTCCACGCCCCACCCCGTCGGCAGATCGGTGCCCGAATCCAGTTCTCCCAGAACGATGGCGCTGTCACGAACCGTCGGGCCGACCACCCGATATCCGTGGCCACGAAGCACCTCGATCAGAAGATCGAGTCCCGTGCGGTCGAGGATTCGTTCACCCGGTCGCTGGACACGTGCGCTGCCCATACGCTGACTCCTCCGCCGGCGGAATTGCCGTGACCATTCATCTCCCATTGAGCCAGCGCACACCCGGCGGTGATAAGGGCCGTTCGGCCTTTCCTCCGGCATATTCGGAGCCTGGCGGCCGCACTTACGATCGCGGCATGCCGCCGGTGTGATCCTTTGATCGGGCGAGGAGCAGCGGGCACGGGGTCGCGACGACGAAGGTCACCGCGCCCAGTGACCGGGTGCTCTACCTCGGCGCTCGCGGACCGAGGTTCGCTGAACACATGATCGAACGCACACGGCGAGGGAGCGGACAGTGGATGAGCAGCAATGGTCGGTGGATCTCCGTCTCGACGAGCACATGGCGGACGGCTCCGAGATGTCGGTGTCGGCGCGGGCGCGGCTGGTGGGGCTCGATGGTGTGACGCTCGAGGGCGCTGGGCGGGCACGGCTGTTCGCCCGCCACTCCACCGCGGTGACCATCAGCAAGAAGGTTGCGGTCGCGCGCGCGTTGGCGGACCTGTCACACAGACTGCTCCGCTCGGCGGCCGACGAAGAGGCGGTCTCCAGGCGCGCGAACCGAGCGGCGCAGGATATCGGGTCACCCGCGCAACCCGATATCGGGTAGCACGTCATCCCCCCATCCGTGTGGACACGTATTCGGTCGCGTCCCGCAGTGTGACGAGTTGGCGCTGGTCCGCCTTGGGGATGCCGATCGACGGTCTGCCTTACGCGTCGAGGTGAACCGTCTTGCGCGTGGCCGCTTCGAGGTCCGCGACCGTGGTTTCGATCAGTTGGTGGGCGAGGTCGGCGAGCGCGCGGGCGGTGGCCAACTCATCTCCGATCTCGGGGATTTCGGTGTCGTGCGGATTGCGGCGGGCCATTCCGACGCCGACCAGCGACGTGGTGTCCTGTGTGAGTAGGCGCGCCTCGGCCCGAGTCCGGGATCCGCCTTCTTCCGAGTCGTGTTCGTCGATGACAATGTCCACCGACCATTTCTTCTCGTGCGAGCCCATGGCTGTCTCCTCCTGGTAGTGGTGGCACGTCGCGGTTCGACGTGTTCGATGTGTGCGCGCATGATGTCGCTGCTTCCCAGCGAACTGTGCCGGTTCAGCCGGACGTTCGCAGAAGGCCCCCGCGATCCCACGAGGCGGCCCGCTCCAGGGCGGCGAGGAGGCGTTGACGGGCGACGCGTTCGGACAGTTCCGGAATGTCTGCCGCCGGAACTCCGGCCAGGTCTCGAACGCTCGCCGCGACGACCCGGGAGATGGTGGATCGGGAGATCGAGTCGTCGAACTCCACTGCAAGACGCGCGACAACCGCGTGTGTTGGGTCCGCATCGGTGCTTTCGGTGGGCGTATCGGTGCCGGCCATCGAGTGTCGATTTCCTCTCTGTGTGGTGGGAGGTTCCTTCAGCATCGCCGTCGCGACGCCGGGATCGATAGAGGCGAAGGACCGGTAGTCGGTGACTTGTGGCTCTGACTCCGCAGGCCCTCTGTGGGGTTGAATCTTCTGAGACGGCATCGACGGATCAGGTGAGTACGGATGGTGAGCACGTTTTCCCGGTCGCCTGCGGGCCCGGTGGTCGCCAACTATGTGGCCCTCGACGTCGGCGACGCACCGGCGGAGGTCGAATTCGCTCTTGTCGTCGACGACGAATACAGGATGCACGGGATCGGGACATTGCTGCTGTCCCGCCTCACCGCGGCCGCGCGGCAGCACGGCGTCACGCGTATGAGGGCTGAGATTCTGGCGCAGAATGCCATGGTGCTGAAGGTGATTCGAGATCTGAGCTGGTCCTCTGCGTTGCACCGCGATCGCGCCGAGGTGCACCTTGATCTCGACCTGGGTGACGTTCCGTCGCCTGCGGTTGCGGGCGGATGAACGGGGTCGGCATGCACGGGCGGACCTCGTCGGAATCAGAGGACCGTTCGGTCGACATCTTCCCGACGGTGGTCCGGGAAACCCCACACAGCGTATGTGGCAATGGTCGGCCACGGCGTCCTCCTGGCGGATGGCACCTTCTACCTTCCGGACGGCCAGCGCATCGTGGATTGCCTCGACGTCACGACCGTCTGCGCCACACGCAGTGCGCGCCAGACGCGCGGTCCGAGACACGCGGACATGTCCGTCTGGCGCTGCGGCACCTGCGCGCGGGTCGGCTTGCACCGGGGAGCCCACCATGAACGACATCGTGACCCTGACGATGAACCCCGCTCTCGACATCACCACGGTCACCGGGAGGGTCATCCCCACGGACAAGATGCGCTGCGGTGCCCCTCGGCGCGACCCGGGGGGGCGGCGGTATCAACGTCGCCCGGGTCCTGAACGTGCTCGGCGAACGGGCGACAGCAGTATTCCCGTCCGGGGGGCACAGCGGCCGGGCACTCGAGGATCTCGTGGCGACCGAAGGCGTGCCCAGTCGCACTGTCACGATCCGCGGATCGACACGGGAAAGCTTCACCGTCAACGAGGAACAGACCACATTGCAGTACCGGTTCGTCTTGCCCGGCCCGCTACTGACACCCCGAGAGGTCGATTCGTGCGTCCATCTGTTGTCCACCACCGCTGCGGATGCCCGGTTCGTGGTGGCGAGCGGAAGTCTCCCCCCGGGGGTTCCGGTGGATTTCTATCAGATCGTGGCGGACATCGTGTCCGACCTGGGCGCGCGCCTCGTTCTCGACACGTCGGGTCCGCCGTTGCGTGCGCTCCGTCGCGGCGTATATCTCCTCAAACCCAGCATTCGGGAGCTGCGTGAGTGCGTGGGGCGCGAGTTACAGACCATCGACGACCAGGTCACTGCTGCACGAGATCTCATCGCGTCTGGGGTGTGCGAGGTTGTGGTGCTGTCGCTCGGCGCGGCGGGCGCGGTACATGTGACGGCGAAGGAGGCGGAGCATTGTCCCTCCGTGGCGGTTCCCGTGGTCAGCGGTGTCGGAGCGGGCGACAGCATGGTCGCCGGCACTCTCTTCGGGCTGGCACGCGGCTGGGAACTGCGGGACTCGGTGCGTTTCGGCATCGCCGCGGGAGCGGCCATGCTCGGGACCCCGGCACGGCACTGTGCTGCCGCGCCGACATCGACCGCTACTACGCACAACTCAGCGACCACGCCCCGGTGGGTGATCGCGAAAGGTGACCGGTGCGCCAGCTATGCGGCGGTGTCGATTCGGAGTACGGCGGAGACGGTCTACGGGTCATATCGGTCACCGAGTCCGTCGCAACGCGCACGATCGAGGAGGATCCGGCGTTCGGCAGCGGACACCATGCGCCGGGTGGCCGCCGCCGCATCCGGTGCCACCGACACCGAGGTGATCCCCTTCCGGACCACGTGTTCGGCGAGGGCCGGGTTCGTCGACACGGCCTGACCGCACAAGGACGCGGTGAGCCCGGCGCGGGTCGCCCGTTCGATGATCGAGTCGATGGCATCGAGCACCGCCGGATCCATCGTGTCGAACAGGTCCCGGCAGATCTCGGAGTCACGGTCGACGCCGAGGACGAGTTGGGTCAGGTCGTTGGTTCCGATGGAGATTCCGTCGATTCCGAGGGCCGCGTACTCGGGGATCCAGTAGACGACCGACGGGACCTCCGCCATGATCCACCGGTGCATCCGGCGATCGGAGCCGAGCGGATGCGCATCGAGATGGCGGAGGCAGCTCTCGAGCTCCCAGCGGGTCCGCACGAACGGGATCATCAGGTGCACGTTCGGATGGCGTGCCCGCACGCGGTGAACGACGTCGAGATCCAGCCCGAACAATTCCGGTTCACGCACGTACCGGAAGCATCCGCGGTAGCCGATCATGGGATTGTCCTCCACGGGTTCGACGTCGCCACCCGTGAGATTGGCGAATTCGTTGGTGCGCAGGTCGATCGCACGGTAGATCACCGGCCGGGGCGCGAAGGCCGCGGCGATACGTTCGACACCAGCGGCCATTTTTGCGACGTAGTCGTCCCGCCGGCCCTCGGCCAGCACTGTGGCCGGGTGGGTCCCTTGCAAAGCGTCCATGATCATGAACTCTGCGCGCAGAAGCCCGACACCATCGACATCGCTTGCCGCGACTGATTCGGCGGCGTCGGGTGTTGCGAGATTGACGTAGACCGCGGTCGCTGTCGGTTCCGTCCAGGCGTGCCCGCCACCGCGCGGAGGGGCCGAGATGCCGGACGGGGTATCGACGGCGTGCCCGGTCACCGCTACGCCGCCTTCGGATATGGTGCCCGCGTCGCCGTCGACGGTGACGACGGTTCCGTCGATGAGTGTGGTGGTGGCATCCCTGGTTCCGACGACCACGGGTCGGCCCAGTTCCCGGCCGACGATCGCGGCGTGGCAGGTGATGCCGCCCCCGTCGGTGACGATCGCCGCGGCGCGTCGTAATACGGGCAGCCAGTCGGGTCGTGTCATCGGGGCAACCAGGATGTCGCCGTCCTGAAGTCGGTGGGCATCGGCGACCGACCGGAGAACACGCACCTGGCCCGATACCGTTCCGGGGCTCGCGCCGAGCCCCTGCGTGAGCACCCTGCCGGTGGACGCGATTCCCGATGCCGGTGGTGCAGCGGCGACCGGACGGTCACCGAGCGTCGTGATGGGGCGGGTCTGAACTATCCAGAGTTTGTCGCCGGCGAATGCGAACTCGAGATCCTGCGGCGCCTGGTAATGATCCTCCACCGAGACCGCCAGCAGGGCGAGGCGCTCGGCCTGGGTGTCGGTGAGGACCCGGATGCCGCGCTCGGTGACAGGGATCTCGGTTCGGTGTTCTCCGTCCGCGTCGGCTGTGATCGCGAAATCCTGTGCTCCGATGTGCACATCGAGGACGCGGAATCCGTCCTTGGAGACTGTGTAGGTGTCCGGCTCGACCTGCCCGCCGACCACCACTTCGCCGAGTCCTGTCGCGGCCTCGACGACGACATGATCACGTGCCCCGGTTCGCGGGTCGGCGGTGAACGCCACTCCGGAGCGGTCGGAATCGACCATCCTCTGGACGACGACCGCGACCGCCGGCTCCTCCGAAACACTGTGGACGCTGCGGTAGGTGAGCGCTCGCTCGGACCACAGCGACGCCCAGCATTTGCGGACTGCCTCGACCAGAGCATCCAGCCCCGCGATATCGGTGAAGCTGTCGTGGATACCCGCGAATGACGTGTCGGCGGCGTCCTCAGCTGGTGCGGAGGAGCGCACCGCGACACGTACCGTCGGGCCGAGTTCACGGTAGGCCTCGGCGATCTCGGCGCGCAGGGAATCGGGCACCGGCACCCCGAGGACGACGCCGCGCAGCTCCTGCGCGGCGGCCGTGAGCGCGGCCTCATCCGCCCCGGCAGGGGGCAGTGCCTGGTTGCGGAGGGTGGACCGCATCCCGGCCCCGTCCATCGCGTCCAGATAGGCGTCCTTGGTCACGACGAACCCCGGCGGGACGGGAAAACGGGCGTGGGTCAGCTCGCCCAAATTTGCGGCTTTCCCGCCGACGGAGGGAGCGTCGGGCAAGCGGACCTGATCGATCGGTCGCACCCATCGGTGCTCGACCGCCGCATGGGTGGCGTTCATGGGACCTCCTCACCGTCTCGCTCCAGACAACACCGCGCCTGCCGCGACCGCACAGGGTCGAAAGTCACCGTGCCGGCGGCCCCGCGCCGCGACCGAAGACCCTGGTGCCGTGCCGGCGCCGAACCGAGGATGAAGGCTATGACGACGACACCGACCGGGCACGCTCCCGCGCTGCGCCGGGCCGCGGCCAGGATCGGGCAGGCCATCGCCGGCGCTGCCCTCATCGGCTTCCACGTGGCCTGCACGAAACCGCTGCGGCGGTGGCGGACCACCTGGGGCGCCACCGCCGCGGAGGCCGCGGCCACGCTCCCCGGAGACGAACTGGTTCCAGCGGCGCGCTGGGGATACACCCATGCCGTCACGATCGACGCACCGCCGGGTCAGGTGTGGCCTTGGATTGTCCAACTCGGGCAGGGGCGAGGCGGCTTCTACAGCTACGACGGGCTCGAGAACCTCATCGGCTGTCGGGTACACAACACCGAGACGCTCCTGCCCGACTGCCAGATCCTGGCTGTCGGCGACGAGGTGCGGCTGCACCCGAAGGCTCCCCCGCTGACCGTTGCGATGGTCGCGGCAAACTCCGGCCTGGTCCTGCACGGACATGACCCGCAGACCGCCGACGCGACCATCTGGGCATTCCACCTGCACCCCCTCGGCGACCATCAGACCCGGCTGGTGGAGAGAGGGCGCGGCAGCTATGGGCCCGGCCTCGCCAGTCGTCTCGCGTTCGGTCCCACTCTCATGGAGCCCGTCAGCTTCGTCATGAGCCGGAAGATGCTGCTGACGATCCGCCGCCTAGCCTGCTCCGCACCCGAACACAGCTGATCGGGAGACCTCCCGGGTCATCTCGCGGGTGTGTCGCGCTAGCTCGGGGTGCGTGTCCCGGGTGCCGGGGGTTCCTCGTAGAGTGCGGCACCTGCGGTCACCCCGGCACCCGCGGCAACGATCAACGTCCGTGTTCCCGCCGGCACGTGGTCGCTGCCGCGGTCCAGTCCGGCCACCAGGGCAGCGGTGTGCATGCGGTGATCCGCGGCGATCGTGATGCGCGATTCGGGCAGCTCAAGTCGCTGCGCGAGTTCGGCACGGAACTGCGGTCGAGCCGGTGCCGCCACGATGCGGTCGACGTCCCCCAGTTGCAGGGATGCGTTCTTCAGGCACGCGGTGACGGCGGAGGCTGCCGCCGCCGCGTAGCGCGCATCCGTCCATTCGGATCGATCGACGCGCAGCACGTTCCGGTCGTCGAGGTGCCCGACGGTCGCGCGGAACGCACCGCCGAGATCGTCGTCGGTGTTCGCCCAATGGACACGGCCCAGGCCGTATCGGCTGTCCGTCCAGCTGCACAGCACGGCCCCGCCCGCAGCGGAGAAGGGGAAGTCCTCGCTCATCCCGTGGCCTGGGTCGGCGTCGCTGGCGACGACGAGCGCGTACTGAATGGTGCGCGAGCGGAGGAAGCCGTCCACGATCTGCAGTCCGGTCAGGACCCCACAGGTGCCGTTTGCGACGTCGAACGAGAACGTTCCGTGGGCGTCGGTGTGCGGGTCCTCCGGATGCGCGCCGATGTCTTCCTGAATCATCGCGGCGAGGGCCGGTTCGCCGAGATTGCGGTCCCGGTAGATGCCCGCGTTGACGAGGAGGTCGAGATCGTCCGGGCTTCGGCCGGCTCGTTCGAGGCAAGTTGTCGCGGCGTTCACCGCAAGGCGGAGCGCGCTGTGCCGGGAGCGCCATCCCCCGTGCGCGACGTCCACCCGTTCAATGATCGTGCCCATAGCCGGCCACCAATTGTTCGTCTACTTGTACCAGGACAATGCCGATCTCCAGGCCGGATGCCAACGAGATCAAGGCAACGGTCTCCCCTGGCAGGATACGACCGGCCTCGAGCTCCTCGACCAACGCCACGGTATGGGTTGTCGAGGCGGTGTTCCCGTACCGGTCCACCGTGATGACTGCATCATGGCGGGGTGCGTCGCCGAAGGACTCGGTCAGCTTGGCCATCCCTTTCCGGATCGCACGTGCGGAGGTCTGGTGCGTGATCACGTGGTCGATGTCGTGAACCGCCAGGCCGACGGTCTCGAGGACTTCGTGCAGCAACAAGGGAGTGTCGGCGATCGCTGCCTTCTGGATGGCTCGCGAATCGGTGAACATGCGTGCGCCGGGATCGTCGCCCTTCGGATACGCGGTGCACAGTCGGCTGTAGTCGGCCACTGTCGTGAACCCGGCGAGCCGAATCCCTCCCCCTCCGGCCGGGGCCCGTTCCAGAACGAGCGCGGCACCCGCGTCGCCGAGCGTCAACGACGCCAGCTCCTTGCTCATGATGTTGTGGATGTGCTGCGCGGCATTCTGTCCGAGCTGGGAGATGTACTCGCCACTGACGATCAGGGCACGTTCGATGACGCCCTGCCGAATCCAGTTGTTCGCGACGGTCACCCCGGTGAGCATTCCGGCGCAGGCATTGGCGAGGTCGAAGGTCATCGCGGTGACGGCACCGATGGCGTGGGCGACTGCACTACTCATCGTCGGTTCGAGCCACTGGGTCAGTCCTCCCCGGAATTTCGTGATACTGCAACTGATCACAACATCGATCGACGCCGCAGTATGCCCGGACCGGCGGAGCGCGTCCTGGGCTGCGGCGGTGGCCAGGGTGTAGGAATCCTCGTCGCCCACCGAGACCCGGCGCTCGCGGATGCCGGTCAACCGTTCCAGGTCGATATGTGTCGTGTGACGTGTCGACGCCATCAAATCGTCGGTGGTGAGCCGCGTCGACGGCAGATGCCGGCCCGCGCCCGCCACCCGCGTGCGATACGGCGCCCGGGCGCCGTCGTCCTCGGCCTCCATGACCAGCCAGTGCTTGACCATCGAACGTGCCTCCTCCGTCCACCCACCATCTCGCAGACGCGGGGCCGCTACCAGAGCACTTCGGCCCCTGTCCGGGCCCCGGCCCCCCGACCCCTCAGTCGGGACGCGTCGGGGTGGGTGAAGGCCAGGAGAGGCCCAATGGCCCTTTCCTCGAACATGTCCGACGGTGAGGCTGGATTTCGAGGGAAGGAGCCCGCCATGCATGCGCGGCACATCATGAGCAGCCCGGTCACCACCGTCACTGCGTCGACGCCGATCGACGAATGCCTCCGGATCGTCGAAGAATCCGGGTACACCGTCCTGCCCGTGGTCGACGAGGCGCACCATCTGGTCGGGATCGTCTCCGAAGGCGACCTCCTCCGCGAGAAATTCCGAACCTTGCCCCGGCCTGGCTCGAACATCGCAGAAACGATGACCAGCCCGGTGATCGCGATGACTCCGGACACCGACGTCAGTAGTCTCGCTTCCGCGATGCTGCGTTCGGGCCTGCGCGGAATTCCGATCGTCCACGACCGCGACGTCATCGGAATCGTCACGCGGCGCGACCTTCTCGGACTTCTGACGATGGACGACACACACATCGCGCACGAAGTGCAGCACCGCCTCGACGTGTATGCGGGATCACCGCGCTGGACGGTCACGGTGACGGACGGCGAAGTCGCGATCGCGGGGCTACGCGGCGACGACCCGGAACGCGGGGTCGTCGAGGCCCTCGCCGAGACGGTGCCCGGCGTTGCCGACGTTCAGTTCGTCCACACGTGAGTCGCCGCGACGTCCTGCGCGTCCGGGCACAGTGCGAGCACTTCCCGGAATCCGTCTGCGAGGCATGCGGTCAGAACATCGAGATCGGGAACGGCGTCGGTGTCGGCGTCGATCCCGACGCAGCATTGCGACGTGTAGGACATCAGCGTCACGTTGAACGCCGATCCCAGGGTGGGGCTGAACGCGTAGTACCGGAGGACTTCCGATCCGGCGATGAACAGTGGCACCGGCGATCCCACCACGTTCGAGGCGACGAAGTCGACATGTTTGAGCATGTTGCCCAAGGTCGATGCCGGAAGCAGATTCAGGGCACCGGCAATAGTGGGCGACAGCGCCACCGCGGGTTCGTTGCGCCAAACGTCGACGGTGGCGTGGACGCTGCGGATCAGCTCGGCGGGGTCACCGATGTCGGTGGGTAACCCGAACCGGGCGAGCGTGATGCGATTGCCTCCCAGCGAATCCTCCGCGGTCCGGAGACTGATGGGGAGCGTCAGGCGCAGCTCGTGGATGTCAACGCCGTGGCGACGGTGATACCGTGCCATTCCCCGCAGCACCGATGCCAGAAAAGCATCGTTGATCGAGCCCCCGCCGAGGCTGGCGGCCCGGCCCAGAGCTTTCACCGGGACGTCCAGCACGGCGAAGCGCCGTCGGGTGCTGCGCTTGGTCATCACCGGGGAGAGAGTGGTGACCACCGGGCGCGTGAAGCGCGAAATCGATCCCAGGACGGTGGCGGTGTTGCGCAACGTCTCACCTGGGTGCCGTGCCAGCTCCGCGCCGTGTCGGGTCACTGCTGTCGACGCCCGTCGCGCAAACTTGGTTGCGGTATCCCGGTACCAGGCAAGACCACCGGTCAGCGGCCAGGACTCGACCTCCTGAGGCTGCGCCGTCGCGGCGGGCTCTGCACGGGTGGTGCCCTCACGGGTGAAATCGACTATTTCCCGGGCGATTTGCATGCCGCCGACACCGTCGGTCAGGGAATGGTGCACCTTCATGACGAGGGCGGCCCGCCCCGTTTCGAGGCCGCTGAGCACCGTGAATTCCCACAGTGGGCGGTCCTTGTCGAAGGCTGTCATGCCCACGGTCCGGGCGAAGTCGAGGACTGCGGCCCAGCCTCCCAGGGCCGACACCGTGAACCGACGCAGATGCCAGCTGAGGTCGAAGTCGGGGTCGTTCACCCATCGAGGCGGGGCCGGACTCATCGGATCGGTGACGACCTTGCGCCGGAAGATCGGAATGTGTTGAGTCCCGCGGCTCATCATGTCGACGAACCGCGTCCAGTCGGGGCTCCGATCGAGGAGGGCCACGGCGACGATCGTCGAGCGCAGGATCGGGTCCTGCTCCATCCGCCACGACATGTAGTCCGTCTGTGTCATGTATCGGTGTCGTACCGCGCTCATCCTGATCACCTTGCTGCCCGCGGCCGCAGGCTCCGGAGGGAAAACACATGCGGTCGGGCACTTCTCGCCTCGGTTCTCGCTGCACGCTCCAGCATTTCGGGGAGTTTGAGGCTGCTCCAGTGCCGAAATGCTCTTTTCCCGACTGCCGCCGGCGACGGACGCCGAGGGGCGTCCGAATGTACCCACCGGAGAAGGAGCAACCATGTACCAGATCCATTCCGAGGTGTCGAGACTCCGGCGGTCGTGGGTCGTCGTGTCTGCGCCGCCCGGACGACATCGGTAGGCGTAGGCCTGATGAACGCCGCCGTGCAGATGGTCGTCCTCCGGGGCGTCAATTCGTTATGACTCCCCGATCTACTCGCGGTCCGCATGTCACATCGGCATCATGTTCATGGGCGGGAGTATGCCCATGCTGTGCAGCCACATCATGAACTGGTGCATCATCTGCATCGCATCCATCGCGGTCACCTCCTTCCACGCGGCAATCCCCGACGTCGTCGCGGTCCGAAGTCATGGCGGTCCGTGCGTCCGCAGCGTGGCGAGGCGTTCCCGGTACTCCGTCTCGTCGATTTCTCCTCGTGCGAAGCGTTCCGCCAGAAGCTTTTCGGCTCCGTGCAGGGCGGACGGTGAATGCGCCGGCGGCATCGACGCGTTGTGGCCGACGTAGTGGACGAGTACGCCGATGCCGAGTACGAGCAATCCCCAGAACAGTGCCATCCCAACGAACATCAGTCCATAACCCCAACCCCAGCCGGGTTCGTAGTCGTACATCACGGCGAGGCCTCCTACTCCTCGGTGGCGGCCGCTTCGGCTCGGTCGGCGGGTCGGCCGCTCCCGTGTCTCCAGTGTCTCGCTCCGGCCAAGACGGGCACAGAGTCTTTCGACTCCTGCCCTGGTCGCCCTGCGGACCTCCGCCGTCGCTGGAGGGCCGTTCGGCCCTCCGCGCTTGGGTCTGCGCATGTACACGGCGCGTGCGGCCTGCAGGTCGGAACGACATCGACGTCTGTACAGCTCCGCGTGTGTGCACCCCTGGGGGATACTGCAGCGCACTCCGCTCAGGCGTCGGTGCGGCAGATCATCACCGGGCACATCACGTGATGCAGAAGGTTCTGACTGGTCGATCCCATCAGAGAGCCGGCGAACCGATTATGGCCGTGACTTCCGACGACGACGAGTTGGGCATCGGCGGCATATTCGAGGAGAAGTTCCGCGGGATTCTGCTCCTCGATGATGGTCGTCAGCTGGAGGTCGGGGTACTTCTCTCGCCACCCGGCCAGACTCTCCGCCACCAGGACGGCATGTTCCTCCGCCACGATTTTCCAATTCACCTTCTCGTCCGCGGGCCGCCGACCCACGATGTCACCGGCGCTCCACGCGTGCACTGCCAGGATCGGGACCTCGAACAATGTCGCGAACTCGACCGCGGACTCGATGGCCAGGGCGCTGAGCTCACTGCCGTCGACACCGACGATGACGGGGCTGTGGTCCGGCTCCGGGGATCGGCTCTGCGACCGGAAGACCGTGACGGGGCAATGCGCGTGGTTGACCACTCGCATGACAGTCGAGCCGGTGACGAGCGAATTCATTGTGCCGGCACCGGTGGCGCCGGCCACCACCAATTCCGCATGTTCGCTCATTGCGACAAGGGCCTGTCCCGCGGGCCCCGGATGGGTGCTGCGCGACAACCGGATATCCGGGAAGGACTGCCGCACTCGGTGCTCGACCCGATCGAGGATCTCGTCCGCGGATCGTTCTACCTCCGCAGCGAATTCGTCCTGGAACAGCAGTGCCGCCTCGCTGAAGTGATATCCGGGGGTTGGCAGCGAGTGCGCCAGATGCAGAGCGCGTTTTTCCGCTGGGCCACCGCCGCAGCCCATACCGCGGCCCGCAACGCGCGTTCCGAGCCGTCGATACCGACGAGGATGGCTTGCCGGTTCGCGAGAGCGCTCATGGTCTACTCCTTCTCCGGGGCACACGTGTCAGGCTCGGCGGGCATGGGGCTGTCGGGCGATCGCCTGCTGAAGTTCGGCGATGCGGCTCCGCTCGCGACTGTCCGCCTTCAGCTTGTCGGCGGCCGTCACCACATGGGCGTCGGGTCCTGGAAAGACGAGCGCCTCATGGTCGTTGCGCAACCACCTGACGCGATACGGCGGCCCGCCGTCGGCCTGACGGACCTCGACAATCTGCCCGACGTCGTCCGGCGTGTCGACGATCGTGCCCTTGACCACCAGCCAATCCCCCGGTTCTGCATGCATTCCGATCTCCGTCCGCCACAACACATATGGCCGATTGGTGCGTCTCGATTGTTGGTGGCGGGTGCTGCGGCGGGCAAGAGGCTTTCGACACCTGTCCGGACCCAAGTGGCCGGGTAGGAGGCGGGCGGTGGCGGCCCAAAAGTGACGGTCGACCCTAGGAGCCCGCTGATTTATCGAGGCGGTGGGGGTTGACGGTGCGGGAGAATGC
>NZ_JARJBD010000070.1:0-53176 GCF_029269925.1 Rhodococcus sp. T2V | reverse complement strand
TTCCAATTCAGGCTGCTCGCCCCTCGGCATAGTTCCAGGCTCGGGATAGATCGATGACCACGAGATCGGCGCGCAGCAGCTTGGTCAGCGCCCCCGACACCGAGTCGTCGGCGCGGTGCCGGCGGATCAGTGCGCCGAGGTCTTCGAGGGTGAACCACAACACCTTCCGTCCCCGTTCGACGGCATGCTGGCCGAGGGCCTCGAGGAAGAATGTCTTCCCGGTTCCCGACGGGCCGCAGACCACGAGGTTCTCCCGCCGCTCGATCCATTCCAGGGTGCGCAGCGCCTGCTGGGTCGGCGCCGGGATCGAGGACAGTTCCGGTTTCCAGGCGTCGAAGGTCTTGCCGGTGGGAAACGCCGCGACGGCGCGGCGGGTGGCCAGCGCCGAGCGTTCCCGCCCGGCGGCCTCCTCGGCGAGCAACGCCTTGAGAACCTCGGCCGGTTCCCACCGTTGGGCGCGGGCGGTGGCCAGGACGTCGGGGGCAGCGCGGCGGATGTGTGGCAGCCGCAGCCGGTGCAATAGGGATTCCAGGTCGGCCGGCAGCGGCGGTGCCGACGGTGGTGCAGTGCTCACGAGAACAGCCCTCCTGTGGTCGGTGCTTGCGTGATGATCCTTGATGCTGTTGCAGCACAGTAACTTTAGATAGCACCGCGCGTTGGTGGGTGCTAGTATTCGGTGGCGCCGGTGCCCTCGGTGTCGGTGAGTTCGCTCAGGGTCGGGGCGCCGAATCGGGCCCACCCTGCGGTGCCCTGGGCCAGGGACCGTGATTCGTCGGCCCGATGGGTGGTGTCCGAGGCGGTGCCGGCCGGGTGAGCGTCCAGGATCGCCATCAGGTCGCCCTCGGCGAAGCGGCCGTAGGCGGCGGCGTGCCCGAGCGCCCAGTCGACCCGTTCGGCGCCGAGCAGCTTCGCCAGCGACACCGCGTGCTCCATCTTCACTCGGATCTTCCCGGTGCCGGCCTCGGCGGCCTCACACAACCACAGCCGGGCACCGGCACCGATGTCGCAGAACGCGCGTTCGGCGTCGGTCCGCGGGATCGGCTGACGGCCCAGGACCCCGGCAGGAGGCGGCGGGAAGTGCTCGTCGCAGATCTGCGGCGAACCGGGGCGGGCCCTCCGGTGCCGGGCGACCTCGACCGGGCCACCCTCGCCGTGGTGGACGACGACGATCCGCTCGCCCGCCCCGGCGCTGTGCGCGCGGACCCACACCGTCTGCCCACGCAGGGTGTGCGGCACCGAGTACTGGCCGTTCTCGAACGCGATCATCGGTGTGTTGTCCGGGACGATTCGGGTCACACCCCAGGTCACGGTGTGCGGAGCGGCCGGGACCGGGTGCAGGTGAAGGCGTTCTTCGGCGAGCATCTCGGCCGGGATGCGGCGGGTGGTGCGGTGGATGCGGGTGTTGACCTGATCGCAGAACTGCGTGCAGGCGGCCTCGAGGTCGTCGAAACTGTCGTACTGGGCGGCGAGGTTGTGGTCGGTGGGCACCAGGTCGGCTTTGGCCAGTTTGACGGTGTTCTCCACCCCGCCCTTGGTGGCCGGGTCCGCGGGCAGACAGGTCTTCACGACCAGGCCGTAGTGCCGGGCGAACGAGACCACGCCCGGGTTGCGGACGGCGACCGAGGCGATGTGTTCGGTGGTGACCATCTTCTCGTTGTCGGTGAGCAGATACGTCGGGACACCACCGACCTGCCGGAAGATCCGGTCCAGGCCCGCGTAGACGGAGGGAGCGGTGCGGTCCCGCAACGGGATCACCACCCGGTGCCGGCACCAGGCCAGCCACGCGCACAGCAGCACCGTCTTGATGCCGTCGACGACCGGGCCGTCACCGAAGTCGTACTGCAGCCAGAGCCCGGGTTCGGTGACCCAGGGCCTGTGCACCCTGGTGTGGCCGAGCCGGTAGGCGCGTTTGACCCGGGCCACGGCACGGCGGGTGGTGCGTTCGGTGCCGGTGAATCCGAGGGCGAGCAGTTTGTCGTGGGCGACGTCGGCGCGGACCCGACCTTTCGAATGTTCGACCCATTCTTCGATTTTCGGTAGATATTCGTCGATCAACATCGGTCTCCTCTCCCGCGGCGGGGTCGGGACATCGGCGGTGTCGCGTGCGGCGACGAGGCGGGCGACGGTGTGATGCGAGCACCCCGCCAGCGCGGCGGCGGCACGGTACGACTTCGTCAGGTCGTAGGCTTCGAGAATTTCCATGGCTTCCTTGGCAGACTTCACAGTGGCCTCTCCTCGAGGACTCGCGTTTCGGCGTGGTAGCACCGTCGAGCGAACCCGAGGAGAGGCCCCGATCCGGGGAGGCGATCGGGGAAGAAGATCGAACGTGTCGTACAGCTGAGACACCTGAGTGGGCAGTTTCGTGTCCGCCAGCGGGCAGAAACCCATGTCCGTCAGTGGGCAGTTTCGTGGCCACTACCGGGCACTTTCGTGACCGCCCATGGGCAGCTTTTCATGTCCGCCGACACGGCTCCGCCGAACCAGTCGTCACCCCGTCGCGAAATGAACGGCAACGAACCTGCCCATCACATCGAAGTCGCAATACCATGACACCCTGCGGAATGACCTGGCTTCGGTGATGCACCGTGCATCACCGATGCAGTACACCCCCGGCCCGGACGGGTCTATCTGGCCCGATCGATGCGAGGTTCACACCCACCCGTGATGCACGGTGCATCACCGCAGCAAGTCAGATGGTGCCACCTCGTCGCCAATCTGCCGATCTGCGCGGCCGCTTGTTCCAAGCTGCGGGTGGCTGCGACGGCGAAAAGACCTCCGCACCCGGCGAGGCGGACGGTCCGCCAACCGATGCTGCGTGGCGCTTCGCCGCAGAGAAGTCGCGGCCTGGCTGACTCACTGCAAGCTAGACCGACGCGCCAGTCCGTTCGTCGGAGGTGTGCTTCGGTGATGCACGGTGCATCACCTGACCTCCGGGTGATGCACCGAGCATTACCATCGGTTCCCAGCTGGGACCAATGCAGGTGCGCCAGCATTCGGTGTGGCGGGCATTTCGTCGCGGAGAAGGGGCCAGCGTCACTATCTTCAGCATCCAGCGAGCCGAAATGCTGAACCGACGAATCGAGGTAGCTGTTCGAGATCTGGATGCTGACGAAGTTTCGCGAGTATTGACGTGAGGAACGGATCCAAGACTACCCAAGCGGGACAATCTGGAGGCAATGGACGTTGTCGCGTTATTAGGTGACCGGCCGCTGATGGCTGCGGGCTGTTGGGCCGCGAGCTGGCGGAGCGATAGGCAAGAGTGGCTGGGTCGGTGGAGGAGGCGATACGAATACGTGAAGGAGTTATTTGTCTTGCAAGTTGCCGGCGGTCGGGGGCGAATGCTGCCTTGCCCGACCGCCCGAGTTTCCCGTCGCTTGACTGGACAATCCGGCGGGCCAGCCGAATCGTGAGGTAATGAACTCGTGCCGTGCATAGATGACTGGGGCGACAATGGTCATTTCGCAGAACCCGACCCCCTTGCGGCATTGCTTCCATTGCGTGGACCTCAATCTGAGCCTTCTGGCGTTGGGAGCTCAACCGTGTCGGGGACGAGACATCGCGCATAGTTCACTCCTCCAAGTAGGAGCCATCCCGTTGCAAGCCGCGGCCGCGTAGAGCTGAAAACCAAGATGGGCGAGGGCGAACCCGCGTCGATCATGATGCCGCGGAGGTGACCCTGGCTGCCATGGTCGAAAAGATCGGCACGGATTCGATGAGTTGCGGCGTGTACGGTGCGTTTTCCACTACGTCGGAAACAACTGGGTGGCTGCGTTGCGCGTCGGCAGTAGGACAATTGGATTAGGCGAAGACGCCCTGGTCGTCGACCTGCGCCGAGGGCTCCGCATCTCCTTCAAGTGGTATTTCCGATTTTGCTGCCACGCCGATCTCGGACGGGCCGGAAGTCGTGCAAAGAGGTCCGATCTCCGGATATGGCTAGGTCAGAGGTTGGTCTACGGGAGCGCGGGTGATATCTGCGGTGGACGGCGTGTTTGGGAGCCTCCGATCTTTCGTTGCCTGCGACGTGGTGTAAATGTGCGTAAATCGCTGTATCACAAAGATTTTGATTCATCACGTGACGTTTCTTGGGTGGTGTGATCGCCTACGTCTGCCACGCAACGTTTGATCAAATATTTCTTCGGTAGGCGGGGTGGCGATCGCATACGATTCGGAGCCAGATTCACCCCTGGAGGAGGTCCCGCCGCGCCATTTTCGAGTTTTATTTAACTCGGCGTGTCGCTGCGCGGTTTAGTTAAACCCAAAGAGCAGGATTTAAGGCATGACAACTCGGAAAAGTCGGGGCGGGCGCCCAGCCCGCGACGTCGCCGTTCGCCACATCGGGGTTGAGTTCCCCGCGGAGATCGCCGACCGGATTCTCGCACCGGTTGACGATGGTCGTGTCAAGACAATCACCGATCGGATGATCGCGCTTATTCAGCTGGCACTCGAGAACGAGCCAGCGATTCCGGCGCAAGCCAGGCAGGAAGAGTTGCCGATGACGGGCTGAAAGTGCCCAGAAAAGGCGAAACCCCCCTTCGCTCGCCAGCTCCGGGGGTTCCGCTCGTCGTACAAACCGCCACGCAAGGGAGGAGGTCTGCCTTCTATGAGTATAGGACGCGCGATTCGTCGTGCGCACGCGACACGACGTGATATTGGTGTCCGCGACGTCTCATCTCAGCGTCAACGTGACAAATCCGTGTACGCAGACCGTATGTTGCCGGCTCTTCCGGCGTTCTCGCATGCCGTGAGGGGGTGTCGATTCCACTAGTGAAAACGTCGGTGGGTCCCACCGTTTCCGGATGAGACCCACCGCCCATATTTGGCCGTTCCAACACGACCGCTCCTGTGATTGGCAGTCCCGCGAGCAGTCGTGTCGATACCGTGCGCTCTTGTCAGGGTAAGCCATGTCCCGCTGGTGATGCCAGCGACTCACGGCAACAACCTGGTTAAGGGCGCGTGAAAGGCGCGTCATGCACCCCAATTCCGCGGCTCATACGGCCGCGTTTTCCGTCGATTCTGTTCAGATCACCCCCGCTGGCGAGGTTTCGACAACCAGCGACACCGAATGGGAAGCTCTCGTCTCATCCGCTGTTGAACGGGTCAATCACGTCGAGCGACTCAACGCGGAGAGCGAGCAGCGGGGCAGGTCCTGGTCGTTACCCGTCGATCCAGGTCGACAAGCCTCAACACCAGCATGGACCGGGCGTAGTGCCTGGCAGTCCCAGGTCCGCGATGTGCTGAACTCCCCCACCGGACGTGACGTTTGCCGGCGATTCCAGGTCAGCACAGAATTCGTCTTCGCCGTGGCAGTGACGATGGCCTCGTTCGCGGAGCGGTCAACGGGCCGTCGCGTATGCGCAGCGCGGGAGACGATCGCCCACCGCAGCGGAGTCAGTGTGTCAGTCGTAAAACGCGCAAGAAGGGCACTCCAGGAACTTTCAGTCGCCCGCGAGATGGCCCGAGGCAGATACCTGAGCGCTGACGAATCGTACGCAGCTGAATGCCATCACGGACGGATTCAACGTCGTGCGGCGTCAGTTTGGGCGCTGACGTCGCCGAAGTCCCTGGTCATCGCCGCTGGACGCGCGGTGAAGAAGCTATCGAAGAAGGTCGGACGCTCCGAGAAGTCGGCACGGTCAAGTTATCCCCAGCTTCGCGCTCGTGGCCCCCTATCCCCTTCCAGGGGATTTAAGTTGTTATCTCTTGTTAGAGATTTATCACCAAGACGCGCACGAGCGCGCGCGGGCGAGCAACCCAAGAGCCCACAGACCCTGACAGGGCAACCTCGACCGATCGACCTGCAGCGCACCGCCGCTGAGCTGCTCGTTCACGCCTCGGTGTTCGACTCGGCTGGGCACATTGGGGCAGTGTGCGAGGTCCTTGCACGTGCCGGCATTGACGGGAATCGCTGGAGTGGGCGTGACATCGCCGCTGAACTCACGCGTGACACCCAACAGCGGGGCTGGATTTGGCCGCAACACATCGAGAGGCCTCTCGGATACCTCCGGTGGCGGTTGACTCAGATCGATTGGACCCGCCCCTCACCATCTGAGCTGGCCCAAAAAGCCGCCCAGGAAGCCCGTCAGCGCATTGCGGAGCGCGACGCGCGGCTCAGCTGCCGTGATCGTGCTGTGGCGACTCCTGGGCACCGTGAGCGGTGCAAGAAGGCGCTTGCGTCGACGTTGCTTGAGCGTCGAAACGCAGATGCGCATATCTGAACACGGGCGATCGACCGCGGTAGAGGGCCATGGCTTCTACAGAGGAGCACATTCGCACGGCGTTCATGTGCGCAGGTACAACGCGGCGTAGGTGATGGCTCAGCATGTCGGCGCTCTCAGCGAATTGCGATCGCTGTCGTCGGGTCGGTGGCCGTTCTCCGGCGTGCTCATCGCGTCTTCAGTCCAGAGTTGGTCTCACCTGGTCGCGGAGTGCGCACTCCGCGACCAGGGACGGTGTTGAGTGTCTCTTCGCTGTCGCTGCGTCATTTCGTGTTTCTCTCTCGCCGGCCCGAGGCCGAACAGGGCGCGGGTAGGAATGAGAGCGGGCAGTCGCGGTGAGTCACTTACTGATCGCCCGCCTCCCGGGAGTTGAGGTTGTAAACGTCGTCGGCATGGGATCGGTTGGGTGATCCGGCAAAAGCGACGACGGGTAGGTCCGTCGGATTCATATAGGACACAAAGGGAAGCGGTCCATTCGCACCGAGGACGAACTGGAATGAGTTGAAGCAATGTCTTAAGTCGGGAGTCGAATTCCGATGCACACTGTCTTGTCGGGCGGTCCACTGTCGTTGTGGACGTGGAAGATTGGTCTGCAAGCCAACAATTTGGCTGTCACACCGGGCGTCGCGCGATTGATGAGGAACCTGTGAGGCGATGGCATCCGGCAGTCAAATCTCCAGCAATCGTTCGAGCGCGTTGGTGAGATGAGGCCGCCTCCTCTTCGCGAAGAAGGGGAGGCGGACGATTCATGTTGAGTCATCGGTCGCTGGATTCGGGACAGATCTCGGCAAATTCGACGGTGCTGGACGACCGCGACGAACTGCTACACCAAGCCTCGCGCCTTCATCACGGACCCGCCGAATCCAAAGGAAGTCGGCCCCTCAGCCATGTTCGATTGTCATGCTGCGACGGGGCGAGGTGTCAGATTCGTGCCCTCAAATCGAGGAGCAGACCCCATCGGGGTGATGCACCGTGCATCACCCCGATGAAGTGTCCAGACGAGGTCAGGGTGATCAAGGCAGAGGTGGACGGGGCATCCGTGAAGGGACCATCCAATTCCCCCGTCGGGTTGGACTAACAGGAAGACTGGCCCCTGCGCCAAAGTTCTGCACTCTTGACGGATCACGAGACGTCTGCGCGCAGTGATGATGATTCGGCCAAGCGTGAGGGAATACGACAGGTGAGGCGGGTGGCCGCGTCATGGCGGTTGGCTCCCAATCCGGGGGTTCGGGCGGATTCGAATTCGAATGGGCGGCAAGCTGCGATCCGCAACCTAATCGCCGAGATCTTGCCCCGGACCGGGCGGAGAAAGTGCGCAGAGCACGTCAGAGGGGCCCGGCTCGATGGACAGCATTCGGTTGGTCCGCGACACATTCGACCGTGACGTCCGTGGGTGATGCACCGTGCATCACCCACGACTTGATCGGGCAACACTCCTGCGGACGCCCGCAAGTCGCCTTCAAGGCCGTCCTTCTGATTCGCTCAACAAGTCCCGACACGGCCACTCCCCCGGGTGCCGTCCAGATCCGGTTGCGCTGCCTTGAGAACGGGTTCACTCCGCACGACCAAGGCAGTGAACTCGGAGGAGCGTCAATATGCCGAAGCGGCGGAGATGGAGCGTGGTGGGGGAATGATTCGCCGATTGCAAGAGCGAAGTCGGCATACTCGCGGGCCATCTATCGCAACTCGGGCAGGTTCGAATCAGTCAGCCGCCGATGTTGCTCGGCTCGCATCTTCCCGGAGGCATCTCACAAAGCTCACAAAGTGCACTGGTCCCGACTTTTGCACGGACCGCGACAGGAGCGTGAACGGTGATCACCTCGACGGGCTTACGGCCCTCAAAATGAACTCCTCGAGATGCCACTAGGGAACGCCCTACCCGGGCGACGGCACACGTTGTTGTCGTAGCTCCGCGTCTTGCATCCTCATCGGACTGCCTGTGCGGTGATGCACCGCGCATCACCGCCCGGTTGCTGACAGCCTTGCTCCGGCCGCATTGGTTTGGCTTGATTTGAAGGGGTTGCGCCGCCGTGATGCACGGTGCATCACAGTCAGACCCCGTGACGTGGACGTACGAAGTGTCGCGTGACTCCCTGAGTGTGGCCTGAGTTCGCGCCCCGGACGCCCCTCTGCCCAGATTCCCCAGCGGCGGGTTTGCCCCAAGGGAGCCGGTGAGATCGCGCTAGACCGCCACAGGCACCTTGCTGACTTAGTTCGGCTCGGAGTGGGATGCACCCTCGGTGATGCACGGTGCATCACCGAGGGGTCGACAGGGAATCGCTCGGCCGCGCCTATCGGTCAAGTAGGCGGCGAGCCACGCCGATCACGAGCCGTCCTCGGCGATGCACGGTGCATCACCCGGCCGGCAGTGGCACGCTCACTTGGGCGCCGGATCGCTTCGCTGTCACAGCCACCTGCGGCTGCACCTCGCCTGGCTGCCTGTGCGGTGATGCACCGTGCATCACCTGGTGATCAAGTCCCGGTGATGCACGGTGCATCACCGGATGTGCGACACGCCGCCGCAGATGTCCAAGGAGGAAGTTCGATCCCAGTACGCTCCATCTAAATACATGCAAAGCATGCGCAGAGAGTGGAGGATGATGAACGCCGGAGTGACATCCGAAATGGTGGCCGCCAGTCCATCGACCGGTCCGGCCGCGACCAAGCGGAAGCCTGCCGCACGCAAACCGGCGGGCAGGAAGACTGCGAGTCGGTTTCGAAAGTTCGCTGGCGGCGAAGAGAGTGAGGAACTTGCGGCGGCGGCCTCCGCCTCCGGTGATGTAACTACGGCGCAGGCGAATGGTGATGCAGACTCGGGTGGAATTACCGCCGCGCTGGTCGGGCTTGCTGCAGCCGACGGTCAGACCGTTGTGCAGGTTCCGGTTCTCCAAACCGCCCCTCACCCATTCAATGACCCAGACAGGTCTGAGCCTCAGATCGGTGACCCGAAATGGGATGAGCTGGTCAACGGGGCCAGGGCAAATGGCATCAAGGTTCCAGCGCTGCTGGTAACGCGCGCGGGTTTCCTCGCGCAGCGGCCAGACCTTGCTCGCGCTATTGGTGACGATGCCGAGTATGTGGTCATTTATGGGCATCGTCGTCGCGCGGCCGCCATCGCAGCCGGCTTGACCACGATTCCAGCGGTAATCGACGACGCCGTGATGGATGATCACGGCGACCTCGATGCCATGACGCTGGAGAACCTTGGTCGTCAGGACCTTTCGGAGCTGGCTGAGGCTCAGATGTTCGCTCGGTATTCCGAGCTGGGGTTGTCGCAGCGTGCGATTGCAGAGAAGCTCGGTGTCGACCAGGCGACGGTGTCGAGGCGGCTGTCGATGCTATTGCTCGTCCCTGAGGTTCAGGCCGCGATTGCGGAGGATGCGATTCGTGGTGCCGAGGGTGCGGCGTTGGCGGGGGCGCTCCCCTACGGTCCTGCTCGAAGTTGGCAGAAGAAGGTGGACCCCACTCAGGATACGGATGACCGTCGTGCTGAGCAGCTCGCGGCGTTCGCGCTAATTTCCGATCGTGGAATGAGTCCGACCCGTGCCGCTGAACGTGTGTTGACCGAGCGGAAGTCGCGAGAGCAGGCGATGGCTGCGGGTCTCGAGATTGTGGATCCCCGTGAGCGGTTCGGCGATAGTTTTCATGAGCATCGACTGTTTGAGGTTGCTGACGTCGATCTTGCGAGGGGAAACGTTGTCGGCGCGATCGATTCCGGTCAGGGAACGCTTGTCTTCTACGCAGTAGACAAGCCGACCGACGAGGATGAGGATGCCGCCGAATCGGCCGCAAGATTGGAAGCGGAAGCGCGGACGGCGGCACAGAAGGCTCGTCGCGAGGCGGGCAAGAAGCTTGTAGCCTCCGTTCCTCCGCGGGAGAAGTTGGTGAACTACTTCATCGACCAATACGCCTACGGTGTTTCCGCGTTAGCGATGAGCGCGGAAGGGTGGCGCTTGGCGCAGGCGTATATGCGGCTGGAAGGTCTTGACGCGACCGAGTTTAGGAGGAGCGCTGAGAGTGGCGACGAGAAGCGTCGCGCTGAGATTGCGTGGGCCTGCGCGGTCGCTGGTTACGAACTTGCGGCAGCGAATGACTCTCGTGAGTGGGGGGCATCGGACCTCACGTACTTGGACTTGTTGTCCGAGCGCGTTGGGTACCGGCCGACTTCATGGGAGGAAGCGCGCCTCGATGCTGCGCGCCGCGAGTTGCGTGACGCCGGCTGATCGGTGATGCACGGTGCATCACCGAAGTCCATATCTCGCTCCGCCCGGTGTGATGCACGGTGCATCACCCGGATCGGACATCAATCCAATGCACGACATTCAACCGCAAGGAGTTCCCGTGGCTACCTATGCAGTAGCAACCCTGTCCGGCAGTGCCGGCAAAACAACGACTGTCACCTCGACCGCCACATTGCTTGCTCAGGACGGATACCGCGTCCGAGTTCTCGACATGGACAGCCAGGCAAATGCGAGCACGTGGCTCGGGTATCCGGAAGCTTCGGGTAAGACCGCAGCCGACGTGCTACGGCGTAACGCGTCAATTAAGGAAGTCGAGCGCCCAGCACGGGTGTTTCGGGGCTACGACGACGGTGACCGGCCCGTATATGAGGAGATCCCCAACCTGACGATTGTGCCCGCCGCGCGCGACACACTCGACAAGTTGATCGTGGAGTTGCCTGCGGTGACGGGTGGTGTTCTTCATCTGCGTGACGCCCTCGAGGAAGCGGATCCTGTCGACGTCACCTTGATCGACTCCCCCGGCTCCCTGAACGTCTTGGTGATCGCTGGCATTCTTGCCACCACAGTTGATGAGGAAGGGCCTTATGGTTCATGGGGCCTGATCACGTGCACGAAGCCCTCCGGCAAGGAGAACGAAGGCATCCCGGCGTTGGAGCAGGAACTGCGGAAGATCAAGCGGACCTACCGCGTCGACGTTCCGTTGCTGTCCATCGTCCCTTGCGCGGTGCCGCCGATCGGTGACGTCTACCGTGAGCAGATGGATGATCTGCTCAGTGAGTATGCGGATAGGGTTACGCCGCCGATCCGTCGTGCGAGCATCGTGGATGAGGCTTACACGAACTATGTTCCGGTGCCGATATACGGTTACAGGGCAAAGACGGTCACCAGCGACTACAGGGCTGCGCTGACTCATATGCAGAAGCTGGGGCTGTTCGGGCAACGGGCAGTGGTCGCTTAGGGGCTGGAGGCCACCTGTGGTGAACGATGTTGGGCGGCATATGCGGCCTTCGCGTGGGACGAGCACAGTCAATGTGACCCATGATCTGCACGCGTTGGCCCGGGCCGCTGTACGTCTTGTGCGCCGCAAGACCGGGCGGCCGTATTCGCTGATGCAGTTCACTCAGGAGGCGTTCGCAGCGCAGCTGAGAGTGATTGCTGAGACCTACAACGATGGGCGCGCGATCGGGCCTGATTCGGAGCCGTTGGAGCCTGGTAAGGCGGTGTGACGCAGGGTGCGTGCAGGCGAACCGCCGGTTGTGTGCAGGCGAACCGCCGGTTGTGTGCAGGAGCGAAGGCGCGGGCGCGGCTTTGTGCCGGTTCGGTCGTCGGGGCTGTGTAGCCAGATCCGGCCAGCGACTCACCGGGTGAGCGCTGCAAGACCGACAACGAGAAGTAGTGCGAGACCCGCGATCGTGTCTTTAGAGAACATCATGTGGGTCACTGCGTCACCTTCTCGGGAGAGAAGTGCCGGCACAGGCGTCCTCCGCGGCTGCGTTGCCTTCCCGGACGACCTGGTTCGGCCGGATCAGGGCCGTTGTCGTTTCTCCGGCTGTGTCCGCTATTCGGGTTCGACACCTGCAGGGACCGTCGCCGCCTGCGGCCTGAGTTTCTGCGGTTGTTCTCAGTCTGGTCGCACATTGAGATACAGGCGAAGTGCGTGTTCGACCAGCGCGCTGCGGCTACCTGCGGACCACTCTTCGACGAGGGCATCGAGCGTTGCGGTATCGGAGGAGATGATGCCTCCTAGGGGTACACGCGCCTGTATCTCGCTATGCCGACGGCGACGTGGCTGTGCACTGGTCTCGCGACGTTTGAAGAGTCCGGTGCTTGTCTGGGGTTCTTGGGTGTGCCAGTGGTGTTGCAGCTCGCCAGCGTGCTTCTCAACGGCATCGAGAACCACCTGGCCGTAGGGGCGTGCGGTGGCGCGGTCGCGCTGTCGCTCCTCGAGCGTGAGCTGGCGTAATGCGGTGTACACCGCGGGAGGTAGGTAGACCTCCGGCGGCGCGGTCCGTATCGGTGCGGGATTACTGTCGCTGCGTGTTTTGGGCTTTTTGCGGGGCGCGGCGACCAATCTTGTTGTATCGGGGGCGGGGTGAGTGGGTTCCGGAGCCGGGTCTTCGGTGTCTGGCGAGGCGTTGTCTGTCTCGGCGGGCTCGGGCGACACCTTCGGCGTTACCTCGGGTGAGGGTTTCGCGGTGGGTTCGGGTGCGGCGTCGACTTGTTCGTCGGCGGGGTTGGGGGGTGGCGGTTCTTGCGCCGGCGCGTCGTGTTCACTGACGATGCTCAGGGTGGGGAGTAGTTCGTCGAGATTCCCGAGTGCGCCCGGGTCGAAAGCTGCTTTCCTGCGTCGTGCGCTCATGCCACTCCCCCGGAGATTTCGTTCTTTTCCGCTGCCGCTATGCGGCTGAGAACCTCGCGGGTGAGGGATTGGTAGTCGTTTGCGAGCCCGTTGGGGTCGCGGGACCACAGGCGGCGTCCGAGGAGTTTCTTGTCCTTGTCGCGTAGTCGTTGGATTCGGGTCTTTGCTTGTTCAGCGGATGCAGTGACGAGCTCATTTGGAGTTAGATGACGGCTTCGGAGATCCACTGCGGCGGCACGATCGTTTCGGATGAATGTTTCGAAGGGGGCGGCGCCGCTGCCTTCGAGCAGGTCCTCAACTTGCTTGAAGACCTCGGGGTTGCGTGCTGTCGCGGACGGGTTCAGGTCGAACAGCACAACGCCGAGCAGTTGGATGACGGAACCATTCTCGCGCGCTCGCAGGTAGCGGGCAGCGAGATACTCGACGCCGGTCAGGCTTGCATCGTCATCCCTGGTCGGTACGAGGAGATAGCGCGCGGTGCCGAGGAGTGCGTCGAGGAGTGGGGCATCGCCTGGGCCTGAGTCGATCAGAATCAGGTCGTAGTGTTCGGCTGACTGCAGGTCGTTGAGGGTGGAGACGAGGTTGCCCGTCAGATCCGTCCCGGTTTGGGCCGCGGCAGCTGCGATGGCGCCGATGACTGCGAGCGCCGCACCGCCGGGGATGAGGTCGAGGTTCGGCCGGACGTCTCGGATGGGTTCTAGTGGGTGCGCGAACTGGAGGCTCATGCTGAGGCCCCTTCCACGGTCCCCCTCGACGCCTAGATCGGAGGATGTGACGTTGGCTTGCTGGTCCGCGTCGATGACGAGAACTCGGAGTCCCGCCGCCGCGATCATGGCTGCGAGGGCGGCAATGATCGAGCTCTTGCCGACACCGCCTTTCTGATTGGCGACAAGCAGACTGCGCGCGGGCTGCGTTGGCGACATGTGTAGCACGGTACGGCTGTGCGGTCAGTCGGATTGCCAACGACACACCCTTGTCTATGGGGGTGTAAGAAGTCGTCAGTCCGGCCTGTGCTATGGCGATACAGCGAGCCTGTTCAAGAGTGGTTGAGAGGGCTATGTCACCGGCCGTGTTCCTGACCCTAAAGATGGTTCGTATTGAAGACCTTGCCCATTGTTGTGTGCTTGGTCGAGGTGATGATCGTGCACATGGTGGATGTAGAGGTAATGGAGATGGGAGTGATCACGGTGACAGAGCTGGCAATCGGGGCGGTGGTGGCACCGATCTATAGATAGATCCTTCCAACGATCTGTCTTACTGCGGCAACTACGGACGTTGTTAAGGCCATATCTAGTGTCGTAGGTATAACTGCATGTCAGAGCCACATTTTCTGTTCTACCGATCGGACTGTAAGTGGACGGTGGGCAGGTGTGTTGAGTTCACAGAAGAGTGCGGATCTGCCGCGGGGGAGGCGAATTTGCGGGTACTTAACGGGGTCAGGCCGTGGTGAGGCAGCCGCGGAAGCGTTCTCGTGACAGCAGTTGTGAAGCCCTTTCGCACGGCGGTCGGCGTCAGGTCGGTTACTGCTCCGCATCCTCACTGGGGTGAACCGCCCTCTCAGAGAACGTATTCGGTGCCGGAAGCCTGAAATCTCAGCCTGGGGGAGGGGCCTGGCCTGGCAGTTGATGACCGTTTCACCCTCGCCCGAACGAGACAACCCGATTCACGATTGGCTTCGGCATCCGACTTCCACGAGAACACTGACAAACGCCTTGCTTAAGGCCATACGCAAGGCCATACAGACGGTCCCGCAAAGGACCGCTCGCACAGAAATAGTGGAGGCGGTGTCAATAGACGGAAGTCCCGGAAGAATGCAGTTCGACCGAAACTTCGGGTCGATGACGAAGGGTGCCGACCGAGCCACTGGCCTCCATACCCCTACACGTATTTCGTCACTTGACGTAACTATGGACGGGTATTCGGCTCCAAGCCTGGACGAATTTGGGTCCGGCGAGTCGCATTGGCGTTCCGCAGTTGTGTCCGAATCCCCTGGACAAGGGGCTTCTCCAGGGGATCGGCACGTCACAAGAAACGAGCCAAAGGTGCAGGTGAGCGGTGTTCAGCCGGCGATCGTAGGAGTATTCACCCGCCGGCGACATTGAAACGCCGCGCAGAGTGTTCTGGCAACCAGATTGAATTCGCGCGGCCCTAAAATGGCAGGTCAGGAGAGTGCTGCATCGATCCGCACCCAGGCCCGCGCCGGATGCGCCTCCTCGATCGAGGACGAGCACAGGCCGACCTACTGCAGTATTACGTGAAGAACGTGACCCGCGTCCAGTCGCTTCCTCAATGCGTTACTAGACCCACGCTAATAACGTCCCCGAATTCAACGCTGCAGAGAGTGCGCAGGTCAGAGCACCTTCACAGGGTATATGCATCGCCGCGCCAACGAAAGGTGCGATCAGCCCCTCCGAAGAGGCCGCTCGAATCTGCCAACCTCAACACCGTGCAGTTGGGTGATGCACCGTGCATCACCCAAACACTCGACTGCGTGATGCACGGTGCATCACCCGACGCACACCCACTCGAGCCGGCGCCATCGAGTTCAAAACGGATCCCGCTCGTTGGCGCTCGCACGACTCCACCGCCGAGCAGTCGCAGGGCGACGCCACCTTGGGAAATGAGAATGCCTGTGAGTGGCGACTGTTGCCCTCGGTTGGGCGCTGCGGACATCGGCAGTTTCGATGCGAGGGTCCGGCTCCTTGGCAATAGCAACCACGAGGAGATGCCGGTCAAGGCAAGCCCACGCGATGCGGGCGGGCAGGGCGCTGTCTTGAAGGGCGATCTGCTCGGTCAGTAGGAAGGTCGCACCGTAGGTAAACATCACCGTGCTACAAGCCGGCATTCAAAATTCGATTCCCGGCCGTGATGCACGGTGCATCACGACATGGGGTCGGGGGACCGAGGTCTGATCGCGAGGGCGATGACGCTGGAGATCGAGCTGACGCCGAGGACAGAAGTACGTGTCGTGGACACTTCTGCCGATGTGCCTGCACCATTTGTCGTCGCGGCTTCCATCTCAACGGCCGAGCCGTCTGATCGGGGTTGGTAGAACCTGGTGGTGATGCACCGTGCATCACGAACCTCCACCGCCCTCCGCCGGCGGGTGCTGACCGAGTGGTCACACGCCGAGTATTCTCGAAACTGACATCTTTGCCTGCAATGATGTCCATGTGAGTCATCACGACGCGCCACTCCCTTCAAAGCATCCATCTGCGGAGCGGAGTCGCGCGCTTTCCTCGGTCGGCGTATCGGAGTCGTTGCCGGGAGTTGACGATCGTATCGTCGCTGATCTCTACCGACTGCATTCCGCCAGCACTGCGCGCAACTATCGGCAGGACTGGGTCAGATTCGCGAGTTGGTGCGCGGACCGCGGAATTTCGATGATGCCCGCAGATCCAGAGGTGGTCGCAGAGTACGTAAGCGAGAACTCGGAGAGGCGTTCCGGTGCCGGTGATCGGATGTACTCCATTGCGACGTTGAACCGGTGGGTGGCCTCCATCAACTACTGGCATCACAATTCTGGACTACCTGTGCCGGGCAAGGCCGCTTGCGTCAAGGCCGTCCTTTCCAGCGCCCGCGGGGTCTATAGGGAGAATGGTGAACGGCCAACCAAGACGGCGCACCCACTTCGCTTCGGCGAGCTCGAAGAAATTGTCGACGTGAGTCGCCGAGACGCAACGACTTGGGTCAAGCGCGCACGGGAGCGCCGCGACAGCGCCCTGCTGTTGTTGGGGTTTATGGGGGCATATCGGCGATCTGAACTATCGATGCTCGCTGTCGACGACGTAACATGCTCTCGCCGTGGCGATCTGCGCATCCGGGGTCGTGGACCGCATGACGGCCCCGTCGACGACGGCTTCGTTAAGCATGTCCCACTATCGCGGGATCACACGATGTGCGCTCCGTGCGCCTACTGGCGTTGGCTCGAGGTAGTTGCAAATGTCTGCGATTCCGGTCGTCCGGGCGTGATGCGGTTACTTCGCCGGCATGAGGAGTTCGACAGCCACGTCTGCTCTTTCGCGCCGCCAGTAGTTTCCAACCCGGCGGTGCCTGTGTTCCGCGCAATACGTGCGAATGGCAACATCAGTGCGGCAACGCTGTCCGGCTCTGCGATTCACGCCGCGATACGGCGTCGCGCAGCTCTCGCGGGCTATTCGGATGAGGTGGTCAGCAGGGTCGGGGGGAAGTCGCTGAGGGCCGGCGCTACTGCAGAGCGCCTACTCGACGGTTCGCAGTTGTCGTGATCCATACGCACTTTGTGGGCTGGAGTCACGCCCGGTGTTACGCAAGCGAGTGAACCAGCTTTGGCCGAGGGTCGCCTGGACGACACAGAGCCTCCGAAGCGTGATTGGCGGCCGCGGATTGCCTAACCTTGAGCAGTGACGAACGGTCAGACGGAATTCACAAGTGGGCAGAGTGTTTCCGCCCTGTTCGTCGATATGGATCAGGGTTCGGGCTATCGATACGACTGGGCGTTGTTCGCTGATTGGTGCGCAGCGTTCCACGCATCTGCATTGCCCGCAGATCCTCTCGCTCTTGCGAGCTTCCTCGACGAAAATCCTGCAGCGCGCGCGACCCAACGGCGACGCGTGGCAGCGATCAACTGGGTACACAACGCCACTGGATACCCAGCGCCTGGGTCCGCGCGAGCAATCCGTCAGGTGCTGTCGGTACGCGCAACCAAACGGGACGATCTCACTCGCGCCGCCACTCAGGCAATAGTGGCACTTCCGACTTCCGGCTGGCCGCAAGGCATGTTTGGCCGAAGAGACGCTTTACTCCTTGTGCTCCACTGCATCAACGGAATAGCAGCGACTGAAGTGGGCCACTTGCAACGCAGTGACGTCACGTATGACGGGGAGATCGTGACGGTCGGCGCCGGGCACGACCTGGAGTTGCACCCAGCCGGGGACAACTCTCAGTGTTGTCCCGTCGCGATCTATCTGCGATGGGCACGCCTCCAAGCGTTCTTTGATCGCTACCCCTCGAACCGGGTCCTCGCTCGAAGTCTCAGCAGAAGTCACGAGAATGTCTACGACATCGTCGAGTCCTACGGAACGCTGCCTGGTCTGCGGGAAGACCAAGACGGCCCTCTGCTGCCGAGCTTCGATCAGTGGGGACATTTCGCTGCAGTCCGCCGCGATCGGCGCGGGCTGTCGGGCAGAGCGGTTTCGGCGATCGTCGCTGCGCATCTGACGGGCGCCGCCTCATCGAGACATACCCGCTCCGAGCCGCTGGATCCCCGGCCCACCGCAAGAGAGGAGGAAGCTGAAGAGTTCACTCCGCCCCGGGGCGGAGGCTTCGAGAACGGGATGGAAGGCGCGAAGCTCACGCAGGACGGGCTCAACGAACAGTACGAGGCGGCTATTGCTCGGAAGTACGCGGATGTCCGGGCTTTGGGGGATCTTGCTGAAGCGTTTGAAGAGATTGACAGGAAAGCCGAGGCGATCTTGGGTCGGACTGAGGAACTGTTGGCGCAACTGGGCCTGTCGTAGTCTCGCGGTCGGTAAAACAGCCGGCAAGCAGCAGGTCCACGGTGACATCCCGTGCACGACGCGTTCGTAGGCGAGCCAGTTCACTGAGGTCATCTCGCAGGATCAGCACAAGCGACTCGCGGATGGCGGTGCCGAACGCAGGGATCTTCGGCTACGTTCGCGGAACGTCCCTATGATCGCGATCATCTGAACTCCGGCAATGCATTGACACCCCGCCGTGCGGTCGTGTGTGTTGGTTGTCGGCGAGATCTCCACTCAAGCGGACGCCCAACGAAGCTACGTACTCCCTGGGGATGAAGCATGCGTTCAGCCATCCTTGCGACGGCTCCGAGTCATCGTGTGCAATCGCGGCCGGACAATAGCCTTTCGGATGTGGCGACAACACGATTGACAGATACCCGCGATGATCTTTGCCGATGATGGCCTCATCCGTGAACTGGCGTCACGGGCAGTCAGGTCGCCGATCTCGGACGTCACGCGAGTATGACCGCTTTGGAGTCCGGTGCTCCCACGCCTGCGAGTCGATGTGCGTTAGGCGGCGGTTCTCGGTCCGCGTGGGCGCGGACCGGGGGAGACCCCGAGCGCCGCGAGCGGGCCCCGCTCGTCTTCGGGTAGCGCGTCTGCTCTCCATTTTTTCACGGCCCGGTAGAGCCACTGGCCGACTTGGTCGCCGTCAGCGTTGACATAGTTCGCGGGGACGAGCGCGTTGCCGTGTTGCTCACGGTAAGCGGCGATTTCGGCCAGCATTCGACGGCGCTTACTGTCGGCCCGAGTTACGGCGGGTAGCGGGGCATCATCTTCGCTCCACACGAAGCCGATTGAATCGAGTTGGTGAATGCGCTCTGCCGGAAGCGTCCCGAGCATTCGCGCGACGCGCTGGCGGTACTGCCAGCGACCGAGCTGGAAGCCACATTCAGTGACGTAGTTCTCGGGTATTGCTGTGTGGGGATGTTGTTGCCGGAATGCTGAGTACAGGTCGAGCGCCGAGGCTGCGGACCGGTGAGTACGCATCGAGATCAGTCCTTCTGTGGAATCTATATATTTGTAAAGTACATAGCGTCTTCTTCGACTATGTCAACCACATTGACCGCGTGTCACGAAGATCACCCGGATCGAGGTAAGGCGACCGCCAGACCGTCGCTGAGTATCTGCCCACCTCAGACTGCTCGATCGTGTCATTTTCGGAGTCGCTCTTCTGTCGGACGGCCGAAGACATTCCCGCCAGTTGGATCAGTGCGAAATGGAGGCGTCTCAATCCTCTAGTTCGCGTTCTTGTTGAGCTGGTGGGGATCCGAGGGATCCTCGCCATGGTTGGCACCTTCTAGCTCCTCGCAGGTCCGAAGCTCCGCGTCCGCTGACAGAATGATGTCTGACCAACGGGGATTCACTGTCGCGCTGAGTGTTCAGGCCGTGGAGGACTAGGAGTATCAGCTGGTGGTGGTTGCAGGTGAACCGGGCATGCGCGTGAACCTCCACCCACGAGATGCTGTGCAGTCCGGGGGGTGCGGACTGGTTGGATTTCTAAAGGGTTTCGGTGAGACGAGCGTTTGTCGTGAGCCGGGATCTATGGCCGTATTCCCGCGCGCCCAGCTTCCGAGGAGTGGGCCCAGATCGTGTTCTGCTCAACGCTTGAATCAGCGATGTTCTGTTCGAAAACCTGTCACGGATTGGCAGGTGGACCTTACTTAGCAGTAGTGTTCGCCGGGTTCTCGACGTGGGGAGACCATTGCCTTCTCTGTCGGCGGTGTCGACTACGAGATCGACCTGAAGGACGAGAACGCCAAGGAATTCCATAGCACTCTCACCTACTACATCGAGCATGCAACTCGCGTCGGTGGTAGGAAGCGTCGGTCGACTCCTTCAGTGAAGTCATCACGAGGGCGCAAGCGGGCAAAGGAAATTCGGGAATGGGCGACCACGGAGGGCTATGAGCTGTCCCCCCGCGGACGTATCCCCGGTCAGATCGAGGAAGCGTACAGCGCAGCTCGCTGACTGAGTCCACGCTTTCGCGCGAGTTCGACAAAACAGCCTCCAGCCAGCTCATTTCGAGTTGGCCGGAGGCTGTAGCAGTTCCAAGGTCAGGAGGCGGACGACGCTTCGATCAGTGCTTGGCGCTGGTTGGCTCCGAGGCCACCGATTCGACGGGTCTCGGCGATCGACAGTTCCTCGAGGAGCTTCGCGGCCTTCACGGATCCGACGCCGGGGAGAGCCTTGAGTAGCGCCGAGACCTTCGTCTTCTTCACGATTTCATCGGTTTCGGCCTTCGTGAGCACCGCTTCGACGCTGAGGTCTCCAGCTTTGACTGCGGAGAGGAGTTCGCTACGCGCTTTGCGCGCTTCAGCGGCCTTCGCCAGTGCCTCGGCGCGTTGTTCCGGTGTTAAGACAGGTAGTGCCATGATGGTGCTCCTTGTTGCGTTGTTCGGCCAGATCGTCTGGCTGTCCATCGCCATCGTGCCAGGTGGAACGGGCATGTCCGCCTCCTGAGCGGTTGGGACCGACCTCCGGATGGCTGTTCTTCCGTCTACGGTTGTGGGTCGACGGTGTATTCGAAGAATACGTCGTCTGGGTGGTCATCGGCGCAAAGCCGCTTCTCGATACTTCGGCAGCATGAGTATGGGGCGGCGTGCTACCCACATCCGTGCCGTCGCTAGAAGGGCCAGTCGAAGGTTCCTCACTTTCGTGCGCTCGGATGGATTGCGCAATGGAGTCGGTGGTGGCGTGTGTGTCAGTGCGGCATGATTCGCCATTGTCGGTCATAGTCGTCATACGAGGTAATGGTCGTGGAGGTGAGTGATGGATCCATTCGAGTTCGTTGCTCATATTCCCTGTCCGCACTGCCGTGTGGGGATTGGTGAGCGGTGTGTCACCAAGGACGGGTACGTGCGGAAGATCCCCTGCCTTCACCGCGTGAAACTCGCTAAATGGCCTGACCCGGAGGAGCTTCTAGATACTCAATCCGAGTCGGAGCGTGATGATGGCGAGCTTGGGGGCTCCCGCGACGGATGAGGTGCGCCCCACAATCCGACGCGACGGCTGGTGCACAGGATCCCACGACCAGCATGCTCCGACCATCTGGCCCCTGCCTAGTGCGGGCCGCTGCGACAACGTCGTCCGCTACTTGCCGGGACCACCAATGCACGCGAGTGTCCGCGAACTCGTGCCCACCGAGAATCGACTGGCGTCCGCCTCACCGACTTGAAGGAAAAGTCGTTCATCGCGCGGCGACGCAGCCGCCTCGTGACTATGGTGCAGACGCAACGACATGCTGGTTACCCTACCCACATATTTGTCCAACACGCTGTAGGACAAATATGGATCTGTCGGCACGCATGGTTGCGACAGCAGCTATCCGGGGATGGCGATGCATTGCCGCCCATAGCGTCTCGACAAGTAGATGCCCGGAGCGATGGTCCCAATTCGGCACCTGGGGTATGTCGGGCGCCATCCTCTCCTTCAGTGGATGGAGGTGGGGTTCGGGTCCGGCAACTGGTCGACCGGGTGACGCGACTCGCTAGGAGGGCACGAGGTAGGAGGACAGCCGACGAGCGGCGAACTGGGAGAAGTAGTCGACTTTCGCGTCGTCGACCAGCCCGGGAAGGAAAACCTTCCACGCGGTGGTCATGCGCTCAGGCAGTTCCGTCAGTGTGTCGGTTGCCGCTGCCAGTAGACGCGTGCCGAATGCCATCTCCAGCAGCAGGCGGCCCACATCATCCGGATTTGTGTCAGCGCGGAAGTCGCCTTCTTCGACTGCCCTTGCCGCCAATGCCTGGCAGGTTGCGATCCAGTGATCGACGACCACGCTCCCGGTGCCTCGGAAGTCGCCCATCTCGTTGAGAAGGCGGAATGCGGCCAATACCAGGTCGTCATTGTTGGACGGGTCGATCATCACATACGAGATTCCGATCAACGTTTCCAGAGCTGGTGTGCGGGAGTCGAATTGTTGAGCGCACGCCGATTCGAGGTTTGCGCAGCCCTCGTCGATAATTGCCCGTGCCAACTGCTCTTTCGAGCTGAAGTGGAAGTACAGCGAACCCTTCGTCACCCCGGATTCGGAGATGATCTCCTGTAGGCCCGCCTTCACGTAACCCAGGCGGTTAAACACCTCAGCCGCGGCGGCCACTACAGCCTGCCGCGTAGCGATTGCACGCTTCTGCAAGGTGTTCCCTTCTGCGTACGGCATCGATCATATCAAACCTACAGGTCGGTATTGGCAATGCAAAACTGGACAAATATCCTGTTTTCTTGGTGCGCACGAAGTCCCCGGTGAGCCGACTCCCGGCCCGCCCCCCTTCTTGGAAGGTTAGCGGCGGTGGGAGGTCTTTCTGAGGCCGCCGGGGACCCTCTATGGGAGGATGTCTGCGCCGGTCGGTGGAATGAACAGGCCGGTCGACGGCCTGACGAATTCGCAGAAGTCCGATTCCGACGCCGCGGCCTGGCTGCCGCCGAATAAGGGCTACCGGTGCATATGCATCTCCAGGCAGATTGACGTGAAGGCCCCGGCTGTGGGTGACCCAGGCGGAGAAGGATGCGATGAGCCAGGTCCCGCACTCATGCTGAAAATAGTGTCGTCGTGCCGAGACGCGCGGACTACGGTAACTCGTCGATGGTGACCCATCTGGGGTCTATCCCGGCGCGGAAGCCTTTCCATGACGGGTGGCGGAGCCGCCAGTCGGGGGTGAATTCGCGGTACTCGACGGTGCCGACCAGAGACGGTTCGACCCAACGGGCGTGAGCGGCAATCTCATCGGGGACGTAATTGTCAAAGGGACTGGTGGGGCGTTCGAGTGGCCGGAGCAGCATAAGCGTTCGTCGCCGGTCGGCTTCGGTGAAGCCGGATCCGACGTGCCCGATAAAGACCAGGCCGACCTGGTCCGCGTTGGCGCCGACGATCAGTGATCGCAACCCACCGTGGCTCGTAGCTTCCCACCCGCCGACGACCACTTCGGCGCTGTTGAGTAGCGGAGTCTTGACCCAGTCTGGTGAGCGGCGTCCGGGCTGATACGGTGCGGTCATTCTCTTGGAGACGATTCCTTCGAGCCTTTGCTCGTCGGCCAGCTGGAGCATGGCCTCACCGTCGACGTCGACCCAGTGTGGAAGGACTTGCAGCGCCTCGCCTCCCAGTCCGAGGTTCAGGTCGGCAAGAAGTTGTCGGCGCTCGACGTACGGCCACCGCAGGATCGGTCCCCCGTCGTGCGCCAGCAAATCGAAAATACAAAAGGCGACCGGTACGGCGCGCTGCAGCGCGGGCGGTGGATCCTGGACGAGTATCCGCTGTTGGAGCAGATCGAATCGCGGTCGGCCACGACTGGCCGCGGGCGCAACGATCTCACCATCGACGATTACGCCGCTGCCTGGGTTGATCTCGGAGAGTCCGGCGGCGATCTCCGGGTATGTGGTGGTGATGTCGGCGTTGTTGCGGCTGAACAGGCGCACTGCGGTCGGGGTGATGGTGGCGATGGCGCGTACACCGTCGATTTTCATCTCGACGGCCCAGTCGTCTCCACCCGGTGGTGGGCCGAGTGTCGCCAGCATCGGTCTTACCGGGCGGAGAGGTGGTGCGGGCTGGTGGGCGGGCACAGTGCTGATTGTGCCCTCCGTGATCTGCGGTCGGCAGTCCTGGCGGGCAGGGAAGGGTGATCGGGGGCCGCCGGCTCGCCCGCGTACACCGTCGTCGCTGTGGTGCGGACTCCGTTGTCGCGAAATCGGCAGGATCTCGGCACTGGTTATCCGATCAATCGGTGTCCACCGTCGGTGAGCTGGGGAGAGAAGCGTGTCAGCTGGAGTTGGTTGTGGCGGATGGCCATATACGGAACCGAGTACCGTCTCTGTCGTAACGGTCGATCTGGGCGATACCACGTCGGGGTGGATGGGGCCGGTGCGTTTCGTTAATCGCGTGGAAGTCTGATTCGAATGTCTACTCGCTCGATGTTCCACCGCTGAGCGTGACCAGGTACCTGGGCATGCTCAGAAATATGCCACTGCGGCCCCCGGTTTGGGCACATTCGTAGGATTCGTCGACAAGCTAGTCATGGCCGACTTCGATTCAGCGGCAGCATTTTCCATGCGCTGGGCAAGCCGGCCCGGCGGGCGGAGGAGTCGTAAGGGGTGGCAGATGGGTGTACGCCAGCCAGCAGGGTTACTGGCGGGTAGGGCAACCGTGAACTCTCACGGAATGCACGGCGCGCCTCGCGTTCGGTTCCAGGCCTGGGCGTTAGACTCAGATCTACGCTTCTTGCGCGAGGTGGTCATTTGGTGCGTGCTGGTCGGGTGCGTTCGTGCACTCTGGAGAATCTCGTACAACGCGGCCCGGTTTCGGTGTCGTCCGAGTCGGCAGTGCCGGGTACTCAGAGAGGTATGCCGGTCCCGGGGGCATGCGGACAACGAGAGCGGGCTGGGACGAATTTGCCTCATCAGGGCGTTGGCGGCGTAGCTGCAAGTCCGTCGGATCGGCGGGCGTGTGACGAACCCGATCGCGTGGGTGATCCACCACGCCGAACACCACGGCATTCACCCCGCAGTGGTCGGTGATCGTGGGGGCGCCGCCCAAGAGCCCGAAGTTCACATGTGAGCTCCACTCCCTGGAATGCTCGGCAGCCGGGTGCGGGACAACGAAGAGCCTCGCGAGAGCCGCTGCGGCGGCGGACCTGTCGATTCGCTTCTCGTTGAGTTGGCGCCTGCTCAATCGCACAGTTCACCGAACCTGATCCACTAGATCTGTGCGCTTCGGTCATGCCTCCGAAGTGCCGGCCGTGGCCAGAAATAGCAGGGCAAGCCCATTGATGTCGCGGCCGCGAGCAGTGAGCGGTGGACGGCCCTCCGGCCAGCGAAGGGGGACGCTGGCGGGAGGGCCTGGCTGCCACCGGGGCCGTCGAGCCCGCTGTGCAGCGTAGGTCGGGAGTACCCGTGGGACATGGAGTTACTCCACGGACCCCGCCCGCAAGATCTCGATCGCACTGCGATCCGCGGGCGGCCGCACACCTGCTCGCCACATCCGTGGCCGGGAACGCTTGCCATCCCACATGGCCTGGGCGCCCAGCGGCTGGCGACGTGAGTTCGGCTGGTGGGCGAGCGCGAGCCATGCTTATGCTCCGAGGGCAGAGGGAAGGTGCAGTTCATGAGTGACGAGAGCGAGAAGAAGCAGGCGTCACCCGGTGCGTTGAGCGTGGGCACCCGGGTGCTGGTGCGGAGGCGGTCCGAGGCGGCGACTGGCGTCATCGTCGAGGACTACGCCGAGCTGACCGACACCGCCGAACGTGGCCACGAGTGGGCACTGGTGCATCGGTGGGCGGTGGCCCTCGACGACGGGCGTTTGGTCTTCGCCGACACCGAGGACCTCACCGTCGATATCGGAAAATAGGGCTCCTTGCATTGGGGGCGGCACAAACTGACTGTGTGGTCCGCGAACGTTCGGACGAGCTTGTCAACGCTTCCCCGAGATCAGTCCAAGCATGCGACTGGACATTGTATGGGCGCCTTCACCGACACCGCGGCAGTCCCGAAATTCGCCGTCCAATCCGGCCGCGAATCTAAAAAGGGACCCGCTGATCTGCCGAGGCTCGCATATGGTCCGCGGTGGCGGTGAACGGTTCACGAATACGAGAAAGTGGACAGTTGCGGGTGCGCCTGAAGAAGCGGAGCGCGCCCTGAATGAGACCGGGTGCGGCACGGAGGCGACCGCGTCGACCTGATTGCTGACCGATCCTGTGCCGGAAGAGGAGAATCTGCCGGATGAGTAGCACCGACGACTGGAACGCGAACATCATTGCTGAATTCCGGGCAAACGAGGGCCGAGTTGGTGGCCCATTCGAGGGTGCGCCGGTGGTGCTGGTTCACCACCGGGGCCGGAAGACCGGGCGAGATCGGGTGAGCCCGATGATGTATCTGCCAGAGGAGGAAGATCCGGACACGATTTACGTCTTCGCGTCCAAGGCGGGCGCACCGACCAATCCCGACTGGTACTACAACCTCGTCACCGCCGGTGAGGCAGAGATCGAACGGGGCACCGAGCAATACGCGGTAACCGTCGGTGAGGTGACGGGCGAGGAGCGGGATCTGCTCTTCGCCGAGCAGGCGCGGCGGTATCCCGGCTTTGCCGACTACGCGGAGAAGACTGCGGGCATCCGGACAATTCCCGTGCTGGTGCTGCGCCGCAGGTGAGAATCGATGAGGGTCCGGGCAGGCGGGGCATCCGGGCCGTTCTGAGCGCTCGGGTGCAGTTCCCGCAGGTTGGCGGCTGGGGACAGGCTGGAATGTTACGTGGGGTTGTGGCGGGCGCTGCCGCTGGTGTGGTCGGTGGCGCGTCTGAGCACGTGTCCCTGACGACCTGATGTACTCAGGTGCGGCCAGGCGATGGTTCGACTCTACACCGAACATGAGCGGATGAGTGGCGACACTTCTGCGGTTCGTGGGCGTGCACTTCGCATTGGTCGATCCTCGGTGATCGTGCTTAAGTCTGGGACTGGGCCGTCGAACAGCTAAGCCTCGGACCCCGTCGCTGTCTGCACGCTCGGGTTGAGCCCAGTGGGTCGCGGCTCAGGGGTGTGCTTGGCGCCGGGTGTCGGTGCGGGTGGGTTTGGTGTCGCTTATGTTGTGGTCCAACGCCATACGACTGCGGGGCGGCCGGTGGCTTGTACTCGGACGCGTTCGTCGGTGCGTTCGAGTCCGGGTATCGCCTTGAGCGTGCGATTGAGGTTGCCTTGATCGGGCCGGTTGCCAGCGAGTGCGGTGGTGACGGTAACGGCGTGGGTGGCGGGGAATTCTGCGCCGAGGAGGGCCCGGGTGAATGTTGTGTCCCGCCAGAGGAGGCTGGTGGCGAGGATGCGGCGTGCGGCGGCGACGATGCGGTCGTGGTCGAAGGCGAGGCTGCCGTGTTCGTCGAAGCCGCGCCACTGCGTCGCGGTGGCGGGGTCGGTGGTGATGTTGTCGCCGGTGATGACGGCCCACATGGCGATGGACAGGGTCGGCCCGCGTGGGTCGCGGCTGGGTTCGTCGAACACCGCGAGTTGTCCCACTGCCAGGATCGCGTCGTCCGGGATCCCGAGTTTGGTGGTGACGGCGCGGCGGGCGGCCGTTTCGAGGCGTTCACCGGCGCCGAGAAGGACACCGGGCAAGGCCGTGTGCCCGGTGTACGGCTCCCAGCGGCGGGGCGCGACGCCGTAGCGCAGCGCGTCGGGTTCCGGGTTGCCGAACCGGAGCGCGACCACGTCGACGGAGACGGATGACTGTTCCACACCTGTGATCATGCGATAGCGGGCTCTCGGACGTGACGGGCGGCCCGGCTGGGACCGCTGGAGGTGAGTACCACCGGTGCGTCGACCAGCGATCCGAGGTGCGTCGCGACCTCTGCCGGATGGGTCGGCAACTCCGATGTGTCGGGGGTGAGTGCGGACAGGACGTCGGTGAGGTGTTGTTGATGCGCGAGGTCCCGCCACGGTCCGAGAGGGAGTAGGTCGCCGACGTCGGGGTACCGGCGTGCGCTGCGGATGGGATTCCCCGCGGCTGCGGCGCGGGTCACCGCGTCGAGGTGGGTGACGGCCAGACTGTCTACACTGCCGCATACGTTTGCGGCGTACCGCAGCAGTACCTCGTCGAGGTCCCCGATCCGGAAGGCGCCCTGGTAGCTGCCGGTATCGTTGTGCAGTTCGGGAAGGACCGCGCCGAGTTCCGGGTTCTCGGTGGGCATCGGCCCTGCACCGTGCCGGGTGGTGTAGGTGCGGGTGACGCCGAGCACGTGGCTGCCGCGACCCTGCTTGTCGGAGAGGGCGCGCGCATTGCTCGGTTCCACGGTGGACCAGGTGGTGTGCGGGTGGAACCCGCGCCACTCGTCGAGCAGCACTCCTTGTGCGCCCTCGTAAACCGAGCGCCCCTGGTTGGCGAGGGCCGCGAGATCACCATCCTCGGCGATCCGGACAGCGGCTACGAATTCGGAGTACATCGTGACCATGTCGTCGAGGTCGGGCCACCGATGGACGCTGGGGGCGACCAGGCCCCGATAGTGGTCGGCCATCGCGGAGAGTTTGGCGCGCAGAACGGCTGGACGGTGGCAGTCTCCGACGGTGGGTGCGTCCGGGTGATCGAGGGCGTAGGCGGCGGTCTCCCCGATACCCTTGCCGCACGAGCCGTGCCTGCCGTTACCGCGGGCATCCTCGCGGGCACGGTTAGCGGCCACGTGGATCGGGGTGGTCAGTAGCGCGGCGGCGTCGATGTGCAGTAACTGGAGCGGATTCGGCACACCCAGGCCGGCCAGGGCGCGGGCCTCGGCGGCGAGGGCGATCGGTTCGACGAGGACATGCGGGGACAGCACCGTCGGGACGCCGGAGAAGGTCCCGGACCCGAACTGGGAAAAGGTGTGGTGGCGACCGTCGACAACGACGTTGTGCGCGGCCTGCGCGCCGCCGTTGAACCGGACGACGGCTGCGACATCGAGGCCGGCGCCCGGTGAACAGAGCCAGTCGACGGTGGCGCCCTTGCCGGCGTCGCCGAAGCCCAGGTCGACGACGATGATGTCGCAGTCACCGAACACCGTGGTCATGGGATCTCCTGTCGTAGAAGGGGAGTCGGGAGGCGAGGCCTGAACCCGGCGCGGGGAACCCGACGCCTCGCCTCTCGAACGGGTGTCAGGTGAAGGACACGTCGTCGCTGCCGGGCGGATCGATCGGCAGTGGGCTCACCGCGACGGGGGAGCGCGCCGCACCGAGGGCGGCGAGCGCGTGACCGACGGTGTCCGCTTCGGCGGCGGAGCCGACGTCACGCAGGTCCGCAAGACCTTCGCCGAGGTCGATGCGGTCCTCGCCCATGCCGACCGTCAGCGCGATCAGCTCGCACACCGCGCCCGGGTCGTCCAGTTTGAGGAACCGTTCCCCGAGCAGACGCTGCCAGTGCTCCGCGATCTCGGGATCGTGGTAGTACGCAGACTGATTTGGCAGTACGAAGTAGACGTTCCAGCGCCGTTCGAGTTCCCGGTACACCGACGCGACGGTGACATCGCGGTCGAGGTCGTCGCCGATCACCGTGCGCACGTGCCGGGCCGACAGTCGGGCCTTGTTCAGTTCGTCGCCGATGATGAACAGGTAGCCCTTGTGGCCGCGTTTGTCCCACGCGTCCGTGGCGGTGTGACGGGCCATGAAATATGCGGCCAGTTCGTAGCTTTCAGATTTCTGACCGCCGCCGTTGCCTTCGAGGAAGATGGTGCGGAGTTGCTCGTCCATGGCGTTGCCGGACTCGAATTGACCGACCTGCAGGGGCACTCGGTCGGAGTCGGCGTCCCCGATGCCGCCGAACAGGATCTGCGGGTCGTCGGCGTAGCCCTTGCGCTGCAGCAGACCGTGTAGTTTGCCGAGCTTGTCCTGCATGATCCGCGGTACCGCGCCCATCGAACCGGTGACGTCGAAGAGCACGGCGATCGGGAGCGATTCGGGGTGCCCGGCCGAATCCCGGCATTCCCGCACTGTCACGCCCAGCGGGTCCAGGGTCGGATCGGCCTTCCACTGATCCATCGGTTGTGCGTACATCGCGCTGGTGTAGCCGAAGTCGTCGACGCCGCGGGCGGCGCGGAACGTTCTGGCCGCGGTGTAGGTGTCGTCATCCCACTTGCCGTATCCCATGGTGGATCACTGTCCTTTCGTGGTGGGCATGGTGAACGGGCGGAAGCGTCGCCGCCCGTACAGCGTGTCGAGCAGGTCGTCGAACTCGTCGAGCAGATCGACGGCGTCAGGTCGCAGACCAGGTTGGGGTTGCATGCAGCCGCGGGCGAACGCGCGCAGGCGGTCCGGGGCCGTATCGGAGAGCATGGTCAGCATCAACCGATGGGCCATGAACACATCCCAGGCCGGGGTTGCGGGGGAGTCGGTGGAACTTTCCGGTGGATAGTGGCCCCGCCGAGAGGGGATCGTCGCCAGAGGAACGGTGCCGGGGCGGGTGGCGAACGACCATCCGGCCAGCACTACCCCGTGCCGCTCAGGGTGAATGAGCACGTTGTCCGCGGTCACCGCGGTGTGCACCCACCCGGCGCGATGGGCGGCGGCCAGAGCCCGCAACATTCGCCGGTGCATCCATACCCAATCCCGCGGATCGAGCCCATCCGGGTAGCCGGCCTGGACCTCGGCGAGGGTGACGAATCCGGTGGTCAGCGAGTCCAGCACGTTCACCTGCCGCCGGGCGCCAGTCACAGGGTCGGCGTGGGTGAGGTGGTCGATCAGTTGCGGGAAGTACGCGCGCAACCAGTCGTTCCCGCCCTCGGCGGACACCGCGATCTCAGTGAGCGCGGCCCGCTCCGCATCGATCAGAACGTTCGAGGCGACATTGCGGGGAACCTTCACCACAACGCCCGCGCCGCCGCTGTCGGTGGCATGGTGCAGGTCGGAGATCGAGCCGCGGGCGTGCCGGGTCCCGAGTCGGTAGTAGCCGTTTCTGCCGTCCACGACGGTGGCTGTGGCCGCGTCCATGGTGGTCGTGGCGCGCTGCCAGCGGCGGTACAGGTCGGACGCATGTGTGAATGCCGTTGCGGCGCGGGCGGTGTACGCCGGATCAACCCGATCCGGGTGAATCAGAACCGACAGGCGGTGGAAGCGCCGACGGGCTGCGCGTTGAGCTGCCGGGTCCTGGGCTATTGGGCCGAACAGATCACTCGGCACGGTTGCCGCGCCGACAATGTCGAGTGCCTCCGTCATCGTTTCCATGGTTTTAGTCTAAACGACTAAAACAAGGAAATGCAATCACCTTGGGGCCAGGCAGATGAAGATTGATCTATGGCCGCTGGCTGCGTACTGAGCGGGGCGGACGGTGCTGGCGACTGAGTCTGGGTCCCGCTACAGGCGTCTGCGGCTCAGCGGTGCGTCGATGTAGCGGTTGTCTGCAGTGACGGATGTGTCGTACCTACCTCCGACAGTCAAAGGCAATCATCATCCGTCGGCGTCCACGGCTCTAGCCGTCGAGTGGCCTACGCGACCACCCACTTCAGCGATCCGGCCCGCTCTGCGACCTACCAAGCCTGGTCGCATCACGACAATTATCACCGACCCACACCGGGCCGTCGCGTGGATGAAGTGGCGGCACATAAGAAGCGGGACAAGAGACGATGACCGACGTTTACCGTGCATCGTCGACACCGACGCCGGAGTCGACGATGCACTCGCACTGCTCACAGTCATGGACGCTTCCGGAACGGAGTTGATCGGAGTCGGCAGCGTCTTCGGCAACTGCACGGAACAGAAGGCCGCATCTAACGCGCTCGTTGTACTCGCGGCCGCCGGCTGGGTCGACATCCCTGTCTGCGTCGTCGGCCACGGCCCGGACCGGCGCCGGCGACGCGCTCACCCCACGGCGCCGACGGGCTTGGCGATCGAGGCTTCCGGCGCCGGATGGGGTGTCGCCGTCCGGGAAGTCGGCGGTCGAGCAGATCCTGCGAATCGGTCGTGCACAGCCCGGGCAGGTGAATCTGTTGCTCCCGGGCCCGCTGTCCAACGTCGCCGCCGCTCTTGAGCAGGACCCGTGGGTGCTGACCTGCTACAGGACGGTGACCATTATGGCGGAATGGGACCCGTCGCCCGGTGGGACACCGAAACCGCGGTACAGCCGCTCTTTCTGGTGAAGGGGGACACGAACACCAACCAGCACCCGGACGCCGCCGCGTCGGTCGCGGCAGCTCACGGGCCGGCTACCTTGGTCGGGATGAATGTCACCGGGCGTCTTCGCGTGCTGTGGGATGATCTCGACACACAGGCTGAGCAGACCGGACTCGCCGCCTTCGTCCGCGACATCACCGCCGGCTACCACCTGTACTGCACCACCACCTACCGGTCGGACACCCCGATGTACACCTCCCACGACTCCGTCGCAGCCAGCGTCATGCTCGACCCGGCAGTGGTTTGGTCCGTCACCGACTTGACCGGCCACGTCCACCGCGGCGATGACGGTCGGGCAAGCCTGTGGGGACACCCAGCGGGGCGGCCTCGACCCATGGGTTTATCACCGACCTGTACTACCCGACGATCCGACAGCGCATCGCAGCGACATGCGGCGATTCTGTACCCAGATGAACCTGCCGGGCACGAAAAAAACTTCGACGCTCATACGCAGCCGCTTGGACCGATCGTGAGAGTTGAAGGCGCGGTGGGGTTCACTGATCAAGCTCAATCGAAGTGCCTCGCTCTTGCTAGGCGTGAATCGATCATGGGGAAGTGCTTGGTCTCGCTGCTCCGTTTGCCGCGGGCTATGTCGTTTGCATGACTGACTGCGCAAGTCTGCGACTGGTGAAATACTGACGGCAATTTTCTACTTTCAGGGGGAACGAGTGTCGGACATGGTCGCCGAAAAGTCTGTGCGAGGATGACTTACGGGCCTGGTCAGGGGCCGTTGTGCCCATTTTCGCGTACTCAGGAGATGCCACGGTGACCCCACCCTCGGACCCGTTCGCTTCCGATCCCTTCGCCGCCCGGTCGCTGTCGTACCCAGGCGGGTTACCGGCCCAGCCTTCAAGCGCACCGAGTGCGGGTGGCACGGGTCCCGGCGCATCCGGTGGTGGGCGAGGTCTGACGGTGGCGACCCCGCCTATCTGGCTCCTTGCGGTAGCGGGTGCGGTCGCCGCACTTGGTGTTGTAATCGGTGTTTTGGCGGGCGGTTCTGGTCCGCTAGCCATTGCGGGTTGGGCTTTGGCCGGTCCCGGTGCGATCGGGGTGTTATCGGCGTTCACCTTGCTGGACACGAAACGTCGGGCTGCCCCTGTGTATATGCAGCCGACGTGGATCACCGCGGTGACGAACTCTCCGTCATTGCTGCCGTTGTCCTGGGAGGAACCAGCCTCTTCGGTGGATACGGCCGGGTCATAGGCTCGGCGATCGGTGCAGTCTTCATCGGGCTCATCAACAACGGGCTGATCCTCGCCGGACTGGACGTGAGTCAGCAGGTCATCATCCAAGGCGTCATCATCATCATCGCCGTCGCCCTTGCGAAGAAGAAGTGAACCAACCACCCGCAGCACTTCGAAAGACGGACAATCGTGGCAGTTCATCAGGGATCCACCCCTATGCCGGCTCGTCGTTCCTGCCCGGTCAGCAGTCGCGAACATCATTGAACACCAGCAGAACGCCCAGGATGAGGTGATGATCAATGGACGCGGACGAATTGATCGAGTTGACAGCGCTTTCCATTACACGACCCCCACAAGGCGCGAGTGCCGAAACCATCGCCGCATGGCACGAAGCGCAATCACGCCAATACGAGTACAACTCGGTACGAGCCGGATCGAACGGAGCCCGAGACAGTGCCCGTGCGGCCCGCGCCCACCAGCGTTCCCTCCAGGTGCTCCGCGACTCGGCGCGGGCGCGCTCCGCTGAGTCGCCGTCATGACATCGCATAACCGGAACCGTCACCGTTAGGCGGTCCGGGTCCTGTAGCGCACGGCCAAACCCGGCGCGACCGCGGACTTACCAAGCTGCAGAATGCTTGCCACGGTTTGGAGTGCTTGAAGGTCGCGGGTCTGCGGGATCGCCGGTGTCAGTGCCGCCAGGAAAGCAGTGAGTGTGCCCGACGACACGGACACCGGTCTTCTATCGGGCGCGGCGTGTCCGCTCGGCCCGGGTCGCATCGACGAGCACAACGGGCGGCTCGTCGAGGACGACTCCGTAGTCTCGCAGTGCCCCTTCAGGCGTGACCTTGCCGTCGAGTACGTCGGCCAGCACGAGCTGCGGCTCTCGGCTGAGTGGGTCACCGTAGCCGCCGCCGCCCGCCGTCACCTGTCGGTGCCGGTCACCTGCACCGACAGCGCGGTGCGGTTTGGACGGAAGCAGTTCCTCGTCGGTGGCACCGAGATTGAGAATGTTCGCTGACGATGCACCGTTGAGGCCGCCGTTGAGGCCGTAGGGCTGCGAGGTGCGGCGGTCGGACCGAATCTGGATGGTGGTGTTGTCGTAGAGCAGCGTCATGTCTCGGAAGGTCGACAGTCCGCCTCGGAATTGCCCGGCGCCGCCGGTGTCGGGGAGGTAGCCGTATCCGTCGATACGAAGGTGTCCTGACTGCTCGAGCTCTTCGATCGGTGTGTTGGCCAGGTTGGCTCCGAGTGGGCTGATTGCGTCGTTGCCGTCGCCGGTGGGGGTTGCGCCCCAGGAGCCGCAGAGGATGTCCCAGAGTACGACCGAAGCTCCATTCGGCTCGGTGACGCCGACGGCGATCGAGTTCGGTCCACCGTCTCCGGCCGCCGGGACTCGGTCGGGGAATGCAGCGGCGAGTGCTCCGAGGACGGTGTCGATGATGCGGTAGGCGACCAGTCCGCGGGCACCGCGCGCCGCGGGGCGTCGTCCACTGAGAATCGATGCTTCCGGGATGATGAAGGTGAACGGGCGGTAGAAGCCGCTGTTAGCGGGGATGTCCGATCCCAGCGCGCCCTGCAAGGCTGCGTAGGACGCCGAGCGGGTGAAGGAGGCGGTGGCGTTAAGGGCAGAGGACACCTGCGGTGAGGACCCCGTGAAGTCGAACGTGATGTTGCTTCTGTCGATTGTGATCTTGACCTTGAACGGAATCGGCCCGGATCCGAGGCCGTCGTCGTCGATCGCGTCCTCGAAGGCGTATTCGCCGTCTGGTGCGCCGTCGAGCGCAGTGCGGACCAGGAGTTCGGAGTAGTCGAGTAGTTCGTCGACGAGATGATCGAACTCTTCGATTCCATATCGGGTGACCAGATCGCGGATGCCCTTGCTGCCGGCATGGCAGGCGGCCAGTTGGGATTCGAGGTCGCCGCGAAGCATTTCAGGCTCTCGCACATTACGCAGGATGAGGTCGTAGAAGGTCTGGTTGGTCACCGCCGCGTCGACGAGACGGGACGGAGGGATTTGGATGCCTTCGCCGAAGATATTGGTCGATTGGACGGCCATGGAGCCGGCAGCCCATCCGCCGACGTCAGCGTGGTTGACGACTGTAACGGTGAACCCGATCAGCTGTCCGGTAGTGGCGTCGGTGAATATGGGGGCGATCGCGAAGATATCGGGCAGGTGCATACCCCCGCGGTCGGGATCGTTGAGAAGGTAGATGTCGCCGTCTCGGAAATCGTCGCCGAATTCGTCGAATACCGCGTCCATGGCGTCGGGGATGGATCCGAGATGCACGGGACACGTGTTGGCCTGAGCGATGATTCGTCCGCGAGCGTCGCAGAGTGCTGCAGAGAAGTCCATGCTGGACGCGACGATCTGCGAGTGTGCGGTGCGAAGGATCGTGATGGCCATTTCGTCGGCGAGGCCGGACACAGCGTTACGGAAGACCTCGAAGGTGGCTGCGTCGCGGATCGTGGGGCTCATTTGGTTTCCTCGTCGTGGGTCGATGTCCAGGTGATGATGATGTTGTGGAATTTGTCCAGGTGCGCTGTGGCTCCGGGCGGAACGAGGACCGTCGAGTCCATGTCTTCGATGACCAGGGGGCCGAGGCGACGTTCAGCTGACAGGTGGAAGCGTGAGATGACGGGAGTGTCGACGTCTTCGCTGAAGCGGCACACACGGGAGGATTCCTCAAACGTGGGAACGCTGTCTGAGGCGAGGGCCTGAGCGATGGTGATCGGGTTTGGAACGAATCCGCGGACGCGGACATTGACGATCTCGATCATCTCGTCGCTGCCGGCGCGCCCGTAGGTCTTGTGATGTTCGGCGTGGAAGCGGCTGTACGCCTCGCGGACAAGGTTTTCGTCGACTATTCCGTCGGGGAGGGGAATCCGCAGATCGAAGCGCTGTCCGTGGTAACGCATGTCGAGAATGCGCTCGATCTGAACAGAGTCGGCGTCGGCGGTGGAGGTGGTGAGCTTGCTCGTCACCTGCTCGACGAGATCGTCGAATGCCCGGCCCAGCTCGTTGGGCTGGGCGTGTTCGGCGCGGAACGGGGCAACGAGCTGGTACTCGGTGTCTGCGACCAACAGGCCGAGGCTGCTGAACAGGCCGGTGTGAATGGGCACGATGACGGTGCCGATGCCGAGTTCACGTGCAAGGGATGCGCCGTAGAGCGGGCCGGCGCCGCCGAAGGCGACCATGACCGAATCTCTTGGGTCACGTCCACGTTCGCTGGTGACGGCCTTGACGGCCTTCGTCATGCTCGAGATCGCCACCTCGTAGGCGCCGCGCGCGGCGGCGCGGGGTTCGCGGCCCATCGGGTGTGCGATGCTTTGCAAAACCTTGTCTGCGAGTTCGGGCTGAATGTGTACACGGCCACCGGCGATCGCTTCGGGGTTGAGGTATCCGAGAACGACATTCGCGTCGGTGAGGGTGGGCTGGTTGCCGCCCTGGCCGTAACAGGCCGGCCCGGGACGGGATCCGGCGCTCTCCGGGCCGACATGGAGGGCGCCAGCGTTGTCGATCGATACGATACTGCCGCCGCCGGCTCCGACTTCGGCGATGTCGATCGACGGGACTCGGACCGCGTAACCGGCACCCTTGCCCATGCCGCGGCTGATGTTCATCCCGCCGCCGACCTCGTAGTCGTTGGCGACGAACGGCTGGCCGTTTTCGATCAGTGATGCCTTGGCAGTGGTCCCGCCCATGTCGAAGGCGACGACGTTGTCGAGTTCGAGCAGTTGCGCGAGCTTCTGTACAGCGATGACGCCAGCCGCCGGACCTGACTCGATGATCTGGACGGGGCGCTCGACCACCGAGGTTGCGTCGAGGAGGCCGCCCGAGGACTGCATGATCGAGAACGGGGCAACCATGCCCTGCTCGCGCAGGTTGTGGCCGAGTTCGGTCACATAGTCGTGCACGACCGGGCCGACGTACGAGTTGACGACGGCGGTGCTGCTGCGTTCGAACTCCTGCATCTCCGGTGAGATGTCGACAGATGCGGTGACGTAGACGCCGGGGAGCAGGTCGCGGAGTTGGTCGGCGACGGTGCGTTCCTGTTCGGGGACGACGTACGAATTGAGTAGGCAGATCGCGACTGCTTCGATTCCGTCGGTGCGGAGTTGGTCGGCCAGTGCGGCGACCTCCTGCGGGTCCACCGGCCGTTCGATGTGTCCGTCGGCGAAGATGCGCTGGTCGAGTTCGTATCGGTGCCGTCGTCGCGCCAGGGGAGTCGGCTTCTTCCAGGAGAGGTCATAGAGCAACGGCCGGCGTAGTCGACCGATCTCGAGGACGTCGCGGAAGCCTTTGGTGGTCACCAGTGCGGTGCGCGAGCCGCGCATCTCCAGAATGGCGTTGGTGGCGACGGTCGTGGCGTGCAGCACCGCAGCTACCTGGGTCGTCTGCACGCTGGCTTCTGCCAGCGCGGCGGTTGCGCCTGTGATGACCCCGGTGCCGAAGTCGGGGGGAGTGGAGAGCACCTTCATCGGCACGATGCGAGCGTCGGGGCCGAGAGCCAGGACATCGGTGAATGTGCCGCCGATGTCGGCGGCTACCAACCATTGCCCATCTGAGATCGGTGTTTGAGGGGTGCTGTTCGAAGCCATGTCTCTCCTGGGGCGGATCGGTTTCTGGTGAATGGGCAGCAGGCGCGTGACCGAGCGCTAACAGTTGTGTGCTGCGTCACCCCAACTATAGGGGCGCCATAAGATATTTTCAAACGCTCTCTGAGATATTTATGAAACTCCGGCGCGTCTGCCGGGGGCCGTGCGGCATCCCACGTCGCGATTGGTGGCGGGCGATCTGGATGAATCGGCACGGGTGTGCGCGGCGGCAGGCCTTTCGAGACGCCCGGATTTGGTTTGGCCTCCGAGAGACCTGCCGACGCGCACTACGTCCGATTCATTGAGCGAAAGGCGTTCCCTCGAAACGTATCTCGATCACGAGCGCGGTCGAGGCGAGGCGGCCGCGGGGTCGCCTTGGGGTCGGCACCGCGGCCCGTCGGCGTGACTCAGTGACGTGCGGCATGGATTCGCGCGTCGGCGACCCGGTTGGCAGATACGCCCGTCGAGACACCGTCGATGGCGGCGACCTCGAGAATTTCGTGGACCGTGTCGAAGATCTTCTCGACACGGGGGGTGACGTCGGCCGCGGACTTGTGCGCGAGTTCGCCTGCCATCTGGATCAGGCCCCCTGCATTGGCCACGAAGTCCGGCACCCAGGTGATGCCCTGCTCGGCCATGGACTGTTCCACGGATGGGTCGGCCAGTTGGTTGTTGGCGGCACCGCAGACGATGGTTGCCGACAGGTCGCGAACGCTCTGATGGCTCAGGGTCGCGCCGAGGGCGCAGGGTGCGTAGATGTCGAGCGGTGAGGCGATCACGCCGGTCGCCGGCAGGAGGTCCGGGAAATTCTGAGTGGCGCGGTTGAGTGCCTCGGCATTGATGTCACAGGCGACGACGGACGCGCCGGCTTCGGTCAGGAGGCGGATGAGGTGATAGCCCACCTTTCCGGTCCCCTCCACTCCGACGCGCCGCCCTGCAAGGTCGGGGGAACCCCAGGTGGATGCGGCGGCGGCACGCATCGAGTGGAAGACGCCGAGTGCGGTCAGTGGTGCACTGTCGCCCGATCCGCCGGCCGCTATGGTGCGGCCGGTCACGTGGTCGGTGTACTTGCCGATGACGTCCATGTCATCCGCGGTGGTCCCGACATCGCCGGCGGTGATGTAGCGGCCACCAAGGGTTTCGACGAAGCGGCCGTATGCCGCGAGAAGAGCCTCGGATTTGAGCATGCGGGGGTCGCCGATGATGACGGCCTTGCCGCCGCCGAGTCGCAGGCCGGCAGCGGCGGCCTTGTAGGTCATGCCCTTCGACAGTCGGAGTGCGTCGGTCAGGGCCGCCCGCTCGTCGACGAAGGGGTAGAAGCGGGTGCCGCCGAGGGCCGGGCCGAGAACGGTGGAGTGGATCGCGATGATCGCCTTCAAGCCGGATTCTGCATCCTGGCAAAAGACGACCTGCTCGTGCGGTGAGTCAACGAAGTCGAGGCGATCGAAGACGAAGGTGTCGTCGACGTCACCGAGGCTATCGGAGCTGGTCAAAGTCATGTTCGTGACCTATCTGGGGGGCGGCGGCGGATGAGTCCGTCGCCATCGGATTTGTGGACCGGAGTTGTTTTGGCGGGGGTGTGCCAAGCGGGACGTCAGTCGCCGCACCATCCTGGGATACTTAAGAATGGTTGTAAATATCTTAACTCGGAGTTACTGTCGTCACAAGGCTGCGAGTTGGTGTCTCGTAGCGACTTCCCGCGCGGCAGGCCACAGTCGATCGCCTGCGCTGCGCCTTCCGACGTGATCGAAATTTCGAAGGAGTTCTCATGCTGGAACGACTACCTGCGCTCGCCTTGTCCGAGCGCGCCCAGGTCCGCCGGCGCGCCGGCCAGGCGATGGTCCCGATGCGCGGGGTCCCGATGTTGCCGATGCCCCCGCACGTTGTCGATGTTGTGTCGCGGGCAGCGCCGGACGTCTTCCCGCGTGACAGCCGGGGGTCGATCACCCTCAAGACCGCGATCGCCGAGCACCTGCAGGAAAAGTTCGACCTGGTTGTGAATCCGGAGCGGGAACTGCTGGTCACGCACGGCGCTCAGCATGGGCTCAGCGTCGCGTTGCGGGCACTGCTTGTTCCTGGTGACGAGATCCTGATTCCTGCACCGTCATACTTTTTCGACGGCACCGTCCGACTGGCCGGTGCCGTGCCGCGGTACGTTCCGTCCGCGGAATCGGACGGCTGGCGGTTGCCGCTCGACCAACTGGAAGCTGCAATATCGCCTCGGGTCCGGGCGATCCTGCTGTGCAATCCCAACAACCCGACTGGGACCGTGCCCACGCGGGAAGAGTTGACCGTCGTGCTCGAACTCGCCCGCCGACACAACTTGTATGTGTTCGCCGACGAGTCCTACGAACGGTACGTGCACGAGGGGCCCGGATACGTGCCACAGATGTCGCTGGCGGACGGTTACGACCGACTCGTCACCTTGACCAGCCTCAGCAAGAACTATGCGTTCACGAGTTGGCGCGTCGGCTACATCCACGCGAAAGCGGACCTGATCGACATAATCCACGCCGCATTGGAGTGGGATGCGATCAACATCGGTGACATCCCGCAGCTGGCCGCCGCGGCGGCGATCAGCGGCCCCCAAGAGTGGCTCGACCGCGAATTCTGCACCTTCCGAGCGCGCCGGGACCTCCTTCTCGAAGGTGTCGCGGCGGCCGGCCTCACGGTGGCCACACCGCAGGCGGGAATCTTTGCGTTCGTGAACTTTTCGCCTGTTGGAGTCGTCGGGATCGATCTCGAGGAAAGGTTGCTCGACGTTGGCATCACTGCGCTCAGTGGCGACCGCTTCTTCGGTCCTGGGTCGTGTGCGCGTGTGCTGTACGGGGGAACCGAGCCCAGTCTGGCGCAGCTCGGGCGACAGTTGAAAGTGCTCGCGCACGGCACGAGCGCGTAGAGGACGAACCAGAAGGCCGCCATTCGCCGGGGCGGTGCGAATGGCGGCCTTCTCGGCGCCGTGCTCGGGGAGGTCGGGTGTTCCCGCTGCGACCGCGTTATCGCGCCACGCGGGCGTTGTCGGTGGCCGCCGGGATGGCCGGAACCCGGATCTCCGCCGAGGTCACCTCCGGACTGGTGGTGAGAGCCTGCAGGATTTCTCGCCGCGCGGACTGGGTCCGCACCTTCATTGCTGCTCGTGCTGCCTCGGGGTCTCTGTTGATGATGGCATCGACCACCGCTCGGCGCTCTTCGGTCCGGAAAGGGGGCATTTCCGGTTCGAGCATGACTGCGAGCCTGCCGATACGTTCGATCTCGTCGAAGACATCGATGATGCTCGCGGCCAGTCTGTCGTTGCCGCACCCGTTGGCGATGATGCCCTCGAACTCGTAGTTTGCCCGTAGTCGCTCGTCGAGATGGGGGCCGCCGAGTTGTCCGTAGCCATCGTCGACGCACAATTCGACCAATCGGTCTCGGATCTCCTCGGACAGGCCCTTGGCGGCGGTCAGCGCCGCAGCCTCGCTCTGGAGGATCGTGCGCATGTCACACAGGTCGGCGACATCGCTGAGGGTGATCGACGACACGACATATCCGGCCCGCCGGACCGGGGCGACCAAACCGTCGCGGTGCAGCCTCGCCAAGGCCTCTCGCACCGGCGTCTTGCTCAGTCCCCACACGTCTGCGACCTGCTGCTCGGTGAACTGCTCGCCAGGCTTGCGCTTGAGTTCGATGATTTCTCGCTTGAGGCGGTGATACGCCTGCTCCATCAGGTTCGATCCGTCGTGAGCGGATTGGATCAAAGCTGGCTCGAACTTCATAGCGTCTCCTCCGCTGCACTGTCAGATACCAATACCTATCTTAAGGGCAACGTACCTCTAGGATAAATATCCTACGAAGCTATTGAAAAGATCTTAAGAACGCTCTACTGTCGTGATACAGGCCACAGTAAGTAGCGACCCGAGTCCGCGCAGATGCAACTGCAGCGCCTCGGTCAGCACCGCCGGGCCGTATCCGAAAACCGGGGTTGGTCAAACCCTCTGCAGTCCCCGTGCCGGGCGCTGCGGCTGCGAGATAATGTTCGCAGCGGGACATGGCCAGCCATACTCCCAACGAAAGGCCCCAGTCATGATCAATGACGGTGCTGTCGTCACACTCGATGACGAATCCGAACGCCGCATGTGGCGCAAGGTCGGCTTCCGTATCCTTCCGCTGGTCGGTGTCGCGTACATCGTCAGCTACATCGACCGGGCCAACCTCGGGTACATCGCCAAGCCAATGGGCGCGGACCTGAGCATGACCTCGGCCCAGATCGGGCTGGCGGCGGGACTGTTCTTCATCGGATACATCCTGGTCGAAGTCCCCAGCAACATGATGCTGCACCGCTTCGGCGCGCGACTGTGGATCAGCCGCATCATCGTCACGTGGGGAATCGTCACCGTGCTGACAGGGGCGGTGCACACCGCCGGCCAGCTGTACCTCGCCCGCATCTTGCTCGGATTCGCCGAGGCGGGCCTGGCCGCCGGAATCCTGCTGTATCTGACGTTCTGGTTCCCCAAGAAGCAGCGGACATGGGCTATGTCGACGTTCTTCCTCATGATTCCGCTGTCCGGGATCATCGGCGCTCCGGTTGCGGCGGCGCTGCTGAAATGGGGGCAGAGCATCTTGGGTCTCGAAGGCTGGCGTTCACTGTTCGTCGTCGAAGGCGCAGTCACCGTCCTCGTCGGCATCGTGATCCTGCTCTTCCTCCCGGACCGGCCCTCGAAGGCCAAGTGGCTCAACGCTGCCGAGAAGTCGCACATCGAGGGCACCCTCGCACACGAGACCGAACAAAGCGTCGGCCACGGCGCGCTCACCCACATGCGACAGGCGCTGCTCGACAAGAAGGTCTGGGCGCTCGGGTTCTCCTTCTTCGCTATCGTCTTCGGGCTCTATCCCATCGCCTTCTTCCTGCCGACGATGATCTCCAACCTGACCGAAACCATCGGATCCGCCGGGAACGTGTCCAGCGTCTTGCTTGCCGCCATTCCGTCGGTTGCTGCCATGGTGGCGATGGTGCTGTGGGCGCGGGTCGCCGCGAAGAAGTCGATCGTCTTCGCCACCACCGTGCCGATGGCGTTCGGCGCCGTCGGTCTGGTCGCCGCAACCTTCACCCAGAACGGGGTGCTGTTCATCATCGCCGTCTGCGTCAGCGTGTCGGGCATCTACACCGCGATCCCGCAGTTCTGGCGCCTGCCGGCGCTGAGCATGACCGGTGCCGCAGCGGCCGCCGGTATCGGTCTGATCAACTCGATGAGTAACCTCAGTGGCTTCATCGGGCCCTACATGACCGGTGCTATCGAGACGGCCACCGGCAGTTACACCTACGCACTGCTGACCATCGCGGTCATCATGATTCTGGGCATCGTGGTGCTGCTCACCGCAGGGCGCCGTGCAGAACGAATCGGCAGCGAGGACAGTGATACCTCCTTTTCCCACGGCGTGACCGAGAGCCCACTGCTTTCGGAGAACAAGTGACCTCCAGCCGGAACGTTGGACTGATCGTGGGCGATGTTCAACGTGGAATCATCGCCCACTTCGGTTTCGCGCGCCAAGTGCTACCCACGCTGGAACGCGTTATCCCCGCCGCCCGCGCCCACAACGTCGACGTGATCTTCTTGCGGGCGGGATTCCGCGGAAACGGGGCAGACGTAAGTCCTCGAAACGCCCTGTTCCAGAACCTGTTCGACATGGGAGAGATATTCGACGCCGACTCGCCCAGCACCGCGATCGAACCGGGCCTCGGACCGGAAGAGGGCGATACCGTCATCCTGAAGAGGCGTACGAGTGGGTTCTTCGGAACTGAACTCGACCTCATTCTCCGCAGCAAGAACATCGACGACATCGTCATCTGCGGTGTGGCCACCGGCGCCATGGTCGCAGCCACCGTCTTCGCCGCATCCGACCTCGACTACCGTATTACCGTCCTACGGGACGGATGCGCCGACGGTGACCAATCCGTCCATGATCTGTTGATGGACAAACTCTTTCCCTCCCGCGGCGTGCAGGTACTAGACGCCAAAGAGTGGATCGACACCCTCTGAAGCACGAAAGAAAACGAAGACGCGGCAGGACACGATCCGAACACGTGCCGCAGACACTCCACGTTCGATATGAATGCGTCCGCCGCGATCCGGCTTCAGGCGCAAGAATGGCGACGACAACATGACTCAGTCCATCGAAACCCACCCGAGGCCGTACGACCTCTCCGACCGCTATCGATCCGGCACCGGGCCGGTCCTGCTGACCGGTGTGCAGGCCATCGCCCGCGTCCTGGTCGAACAGCACGTGCGTGATACCCGCGCAGGAAAGCGGATAGGGACGTTCGTTTCCGGCTATCAGGGCAGCCCACTCGGCGGCGTCGACAGAATGCTCAACGACATGCCTGACGTCCTCTCCGCGCACGACATCGTGTTCGTCCCGGGTCTCAACGAGGAACTTGCCGCGACCTCGGTCTGGGGCAGCCAAACCGACCTGCCTGCCGGTGAAGCGACCCACGACGGGGTGATCGGAGTGTGGTACGGCAAAGGCCCCGGGGTGGATCGAGCCACCGACACAATCCGGCACGCCAATATCTACGGCGCCAACGCGAACGGCGGAATGGTTCTGCTGGTCGGTGACGACCCGGCATCGAAGTCCTCGACCGTGCCGGCGGTCAGCGAACGATCCCTGGCCGCACTGAACGTCCCAGTGCTGTTTCCCCGCAATGCCCACGAGATCATCACCATGGGCATGCACGCTGTTGCGCTCTCCCGAGCCTCGGGGTGTGTGGTGGCCCTCAAGATCGTGGCGGACGTCGCCGACGGAGCATGGACGGTCGACGGCAGCGTCGCTGACTTCGACATTGTGATCCCCGAGGTGCAGTTCGAGGGCCGTCCCTTCCAGTACAAGCAGCGGCCGATGGATGTGGCGCCGGACCGCATCATCCCGGCCGAAGCCGACCTCGTCGGCCCCCGATGGGCAATCGTGCAGGCCTATGCCGCCGCAAATCGCCTCAACGTCATCGAGGTCGCCCCCGCCGACGGACAGGTCGGGATCGCTGCAACGGGCACCACGTTCGATTCGGTGCGGCAGGCACTGCTCGACCTCGGTGTCGACGACGAGGCCCTACACCAGGCGGGCATCCGCCTGCTGCGAATCGGAATGCCATTCCCGGTCGGCGCCGGCACCGTGCGTGAGTTTGCCGCCGGCCTCAAGAAGGTCATTGTCGTCGAGGACAAGACCGCGTTCATCGAGACCCAGGTCCGGGACATCCTCTACGGGACCACCGATGCCCCGGTCATTGTCGGCAAGAAGGATGCCACTGGGCGCCTGTTGATGCCGGCCAGCGGCGAACTGACCGCCGGCCGCATCCTCGCCCCGCTGCGGCGTGCGCTGCGCGGGCACGTGGAGATGAAGCGGACCTTGCCCGCGCCGCTTTCTCTCACTCCGCTGAGCGAGAGGCGGTCCGCGTACTTCTGCAGCGGATGCCCCCACAACCGATCCACGGCGATTCCGGACGGTTCGATCGGAGGCGGCGGAATCGGCTGCCACATCCTGGTCACGATGTCCGGCCGCGAGGACAGCGCCGTCACCGGGCTGACCCAGATGGGCGGTGAGGGCAGCCAGTGGATCGGCCAGGCACCCTTCACCTCGGTGCCGCACGTATTCCAGAACATCGGTGACGGAACCTTCTTCCACTCCGGGCAACTCGCCCTGCAGGCCTGCGTCGCCGCCGGGGTGAACATCACCTACAAACTGCTCTACAACGATGTGGTGGCGATGACCGGCGCCCAGGACGCCGAGGGCGCCCTAACCGTCGCTCAGTTGACGCACAAACTCACCGTCGAAGGGGTCAAGCAGATCATCGTCTGCGCCGACGAACCCGAACGGCACCGCAAGCGGGATCTCGCCAAGGGCACCAAGTTGTGGCACCGCGACCGCCTCGACGAGGCGCAGAAGGTGCTGCGCGAGATCGAAGGCGTCACAGTGCTGATCTACGACCAGCACTGCGCCGCCGACGCCCGCCGCCAACGCAAACGAGGCACACTCCCGACCCGCAACACCCGGGTGATCATCAACGAGGCGGTGTGCGAAGGGTGCGGCGACTGCGGTGTGAAGTCGAACTGCCTGTCCGTGCAACCGGTCGATACCGAGTTCGGCCGCAAGACCCGGATCGACCAGACTTCCTGCAACACGGACTACACCTGCCTGGATGGAGACTGCCCGTCATTCGTGACCGTCGACCTGGTTCCGGGGAAGCAGGCGTCGACGAGCGAGCGCCCCATGCCGCCGGAGGTACCGGCACCGCTGGCCACCCCGATAGCCGGGACACAGAACGTGTTCCTCGCCGGAATCGGCGGCACCGGCATCGTCACGGTCAATCAGGTCCTGGCCACCGCAGCCTTGCGGGCCGGCCTCGAGGTGGAAAGCCTCGACCAGATCGGACTCAGCCAGAAGGCCGGACCCGTCGTCTCACATCTGCGGTTCAGTGCGCAGGCGCTGGAGCCGTCCAACCGGCTCACCCCGGGAACGGCGGACTGCATCATCGCGTTCGACCTGTTGACCGCAACGGACAACAAGAACCTGGTCTACGGCAGTGTGGAGTCAACCATCGCGGTGGCCTCGACCAGCGAGACGCCGACCGGTGACATGGTCTACGACAAGTCGGTGCCATATCCGGCAACGGAGAGTCTGCTCGACAGGCTCGCGAGCGTTAGCCGGGGATTGGAGTCGTTCGACGCTCTCGCCGCCGCCGAGCATCTCTTCGGCAATACTGCAGCGGCGAACTTCCTCCTCGTCGGGGCCGCGTACCAAAGCGGTGGTTTGCGACTTCCCGCCGACGCGATCGAGGAGGCGATCGGCATCAACGGTGTCGCGGTCGCCGCCAACATCGCAGCGTTCCGCTGGGGCCGCGTCGCGGTGTCGGACACCGCCGCCTTCCGGGCCGCGACGACACCGGCCGACCGTCCGCGCCCTCGGGTGGTGCCCGACCACCTCTTCTCCGGAACAACCTTCAGCCGGGACGTACGGAAGCTGGTCGAACTCCGGGCGGCAGAACTGATCGAGTTCCAGAGCACCACGGTCGCACGCCGCTACATCGACCGAGTGGAGCACGTGTGGAAGGCAGAACGGACCGTTACCGACTGCACCGACTTCAGCCAGGCGGTAGCCCGCGGCCTGTTCAAATTCACCGCCTACAAGGACGAATACGAAGTTGCCCGCATGCTCGTAGACCCGAACTTCCTCGCCGACGTCCGGGCGCAGATCCCGACGGGAGAGAACCTCACCTACACACTGCACCCCCCGATCCTTCGGGCCATGGGACGTAAGAAGAAAATCGGCCTCGGCCCCAAAGCCCACGTCGCGCTCAAGGTTCTCGCCAAGGGGAAGAGGCTGCGCGGGACCAAGCTCGACCCCTTCGGGTACGCCCACGTCCGCAAGGTCGAACGGGCACTACTCGCCGAATACACCGACATCGTGACAGCCCTCGCCGACACCCTGACGGCGGACAACTATTCGCACGCGACCGAAGTGGCCGGCTTGCCGGACATCGTTCGCGGATACGAAGGTGTCAAGCTCGCGAACATCGAGCTATACCGTCAACGACTGAGCGACCTCGGGATCACCGCTTCCCGGGAATCACACAGCGAGAACAACCGTGACGCTGTCAGCTGATCGGCTCCACCGATCGACTCCAGTACCTCACCCGGTGGCGGGGGAACATCCCCCCGCCACCGGCGGTGGAGAGTCACGCCTGGACATGTTGTCGATCGAATGCGAGGACACCACTGTGATGGTGCCCCGGGTGACGACGCTGTTCTTTCGGCTGGGAGTCGAACTGAGCGATTTGTCGACGTGGAGATCGGTGCGAGAAGAGGCCAGGCAAGGCATCGTCGTCACCATCCGGATCCCCAGCCACCTCTCTCCAGAGATGCTCGTCAAACGCCTGAATAGGCTGATCGGGGTCATCAAGATCAGGCGCGCGGATCCCATCCTCGACGTCCCGCACTGCAGTGCGTTTGTTGAGGTGGGGGCAACCGGGCATTTCGTCGAGGGCGTCGCGCTGCTCGGATTCGAGTTCCGGGCGGCAGTCCTCGACTACGCCCGCAACTTCATCGTTCTCCGATTCTCGGGAATTCCGGACCATCTCGGATCGGTCCTGGAGCGGCTCACCGTGCTGGGTGCCAAGAGGCTGCCTGGCGACATCCGGGTGGCGACCGGACAAGTGACATCTGCGGTCCAGCTCGGCCGCATACCAAACCCCACCTGATCGGAGCGAGACTCATGTGAATCGAGAAGATCATCGACCGGGTGCGGGCGAACCTGCCACACGACCTGAACCGCACGTCCACCCGGAAACCGGCCAAAGGGTACAGGTCACGTCCGACACCGACGTCCACCCTCGACCTCACGCCTTCAGAAATTCTGGAGGCCAGCGATATCCTAGTGGTGTGTCTCGGATTTAGCTGATCTTTTCCAGTGCGACGCGGCCGCGCGCGACCTTGGCGAGGATGGATTCGGCGGTCGCGGTCCATTCGTACGGTCGGGGGTTTTCGTTGTGGGCGTCGAGGTATTCCTCGATCGAGGCGATGAGGTGCGGTACGGAGTGAAAGACCCCGCGCCGCAGAGCTTTATCGGTCAGCTCGCGGAACCAACGTTCGACGAGATTGAGCCACGAGGAGGAGGTGGGAGTGAAGTGCAGGTGGAACCGGGGATGCTTGTCGAGCCAGGTCCGGACCTTCTCGTGTTTGTGGGTGGCGTAGTTGTCCAGGATCAGGTGGATTTCCAAGTCCTTGGGCACCTCGCGGTCGATGGTGCGCAGAAATCTCAGGAACTCCTGATGGCGGTGGCGGGGCAGGCACTGGCCGATCACGGTGCCGGTGAGGACGTCGAGTGCGGCGAACAAGGTGGTGGTGCCGTGGCGCTTGTAGTCGTGGGTCATCGTCTCGCCGCGGCCCTTGATCATCGGGAGCGAGGCCTGGGTCCGGTCGAGGGCCTGCACCGACGACTTCTCGTCCGCGCACAACACGATCGCCCGCTCGGGCGGGTTCAGATACAGACCGACGACGTCGACAAGCTTGTCCTCGAAGCGCGGATCGTTCGACAGTTTGAACGTCTCGACCCGGTGCGGCTTGAGTCCGCGAGCGGACCACACGCGCTGAACGGTGTCCTTGGAGACCCCGACCACCTCGGCCATCGTCCGGCAACTCCAATGAGTCTCGCCTTTCGGGCGGTAGTTCTGCGTCAGGTCCACGATCTCCTCGATCTTCTCCTGCGGGATCGAGGGCTTGCGGCCACGACCCTTGCGCACCTCACCCAGCCGCGCCATGCCGTCCTCGGCGAACCGCGCCCGCCAGTTCGCCACCGACCCCGGCGATACCGACAACGCCTGGGCGATGGCCGTGTTGGCCACGCCCTCGGACGCCATCAGCAGTGCCTTGGCCCGCACCACCTCCCGGTGTGCACCCGTCTGCGACCGCGCCAACGACTCGAGCAGAACGCGCTGCCCATCGGAAATCTGCAAAGCGGGTACCGGATTTCTCATGGACGGATTCTATCGAATTTATCGACAATTATTTGCGAGACACACCACTAGAACCCCATATCAGTCCCCGGCGAAGCATCAGCCTGCGCCAGCTCGTCGGAAATCAACACTCAGCGTGGTCGCGGCGGGCACCCCCGTCGCCGCCGAACGCGGAAATCTCGGCAAACATGTCCGACTTCGTTCCCGACAAGACGCAACGCGACATCCCACGGATCAAATCGGACCTGGACGCGGCCGGTTTCGACGATGCAGAGGAAATCGCGCGCGGCGGCTTCGGTGTCGTCTACCGATGCCGTCAGCAGCACCTCGATCGGACTGTGGCGGTCAAGGTGCTCACCACCGATCTCGATCAAGCGAACTGTGACCGCTTCCTCCGCGAACAACGCATCATGGGACGCCTGACAGGGCACCCCAACATCGTCAACGTCCTCGAAGCCGGTGTCACTGATGCGGGCCGACCGTACATCGTCATGCCGTACCTGCCACAGAGTTCACTCGAGTCCCACATCCGGCGTGACGGTCCACTGCCGTGGACCGCAGTCGTTCGCCTCGGCATCAGCATGGCCTCGGCTCTGGAGACGGCGCATCAATGCGGCATCCTTCACCGCGACGTCAAACCCGGGAACATCCTCTTCACTGACTACGGCGGGCAGCAACTCACCGACTTCGGAATCGCACACTTCACGGGTGGGTTCGAAACGGGCGCTGGCATCCTGACCGGGTCACCGGCCTTCACCGCTCCGGAGATTCTGCTGGGTAAGCCGGCCTCGGTTGCCGCAGACATCTACAGCCTGGGTGCGACGTTGTTCTGCGCGTTGACGGGGCACGCCCCCTTCGAACGCCACAGCGGTGAGAAGGTGATCGCTCAGTTCGTCCGAATTACCAGCGACCCGATCCCACGGCTGGCCGGGCTGGGCATCCCCGACGACGTGCGTGCGGCAGTGGAAGGATCGATGTCCGCGGATCCCGCCGATCGGCCGACTACGGCAGCCGACTTCGGTGTCACACTCCAACACACCCAGCTCCAACATGGATACCCCATGGACGAGATGGCCTTGCATACTGCGCACCCCGAGCGCGACGCGCACATCGCGGCCGCAGAGGACGTGATCGCAGTCAGCGCTCCACGCACCCAGCCTCGACCCACCGCTGCGGCACCGTCACCATCCGACGCCGAGCTCACACCCCATTCAGTCGGTCAGGCTCCAGGGAACCTCTCAGTAGAGCTCACCAGCTTCGTCGGTCGCCGCCACGAACTCGCGGCGGCTCGCAAGCTTCTCACCAGCTCCCGCCTTCTGACGTTGACCGGTATCGGCGGTGTCGGAAAATCGCGCCTCGCGCGTCGCATCGCAACGGACGTTCGTCGTGTGTTCGACGACGCAGTCTGGCTCGTCGAACTCGGCGATCTACACGACCCAGACTTACTCGGCGAGATCGTCGCCACATCACTACGCCTGCGCACAGACACCGGACAACCAGTCGAGCACATCCTGATTCAGCACCTCGCTCCACGCCGCCTACTTCTCGTGCTCGACAATTGTGAGCAGATCATCGCCGCTGCCGCGAACCTCACCGAGACATTGCTCCGAGCATGCCCGGACCTGCGGGTTCTCGCCACCAGCCGCGAGTCGATCGGCATCCAGGGCGAAGTCGCGCTGCGGGTTCCGCCACTGGGGATCCCGGAACCAGACAAGGAGCCGTCCCTACGCGGCCTTCCCCAATACGATGCGGTGCAACTCTTTGCAGACAGAGCGACCGCCGCGGTGCCCACCTTCGAGGTCAACGATGACAACCGCGTCACCGTCACCAAAATCTGTCAACGCCTCGACGGGCTCCCACTGCCCATCGAACTCGCCGCAGTCCGGTTGCGCGCCATGTCTGCCGAGCAGATCCTCGCGAGGTTGACCGACCGATACCAACTTCTGACCTCAGGCGGCCGGAACGCCCCCACCCGCCAGCAAACTCTCCGGCTCTGCATCGACTGGAGTTACGACCTGTGCACACCACAGGAACGAATAATGTGGAGCCGATTGTCCGTATTTGCAGGCAGTTTCGAACTTGACGCGGCAGAGGCGATCTGCGGGTGCGATATCAACGCGCCGCTGCCGCTGGACCTGGTGTCGTCATTGGTCGACAAGTCCATCCTCATCCGAGAAGAAGCGGGGATGGTCGTGCGTTATCGGCTACTCGACACTCTTCGCGAATACGGTCGAGGCAAACTCCATGCCCGGGCAGAGCTGGAAGAACTCCGCCGCCGGCACCGCCACTGGTACTCGCAACTAGCAGCACAAGCGGAAACCGAATGGCTCAGCTCCCGCCAGGCAACGTGGGTCGCGCGATTGGACCGTGAACAAACCAACCTGCGGGACATGCTTGAACACTGTCTTTCCGAGGCCGAGGACCCAGCAGGTGTCGAGGTCGACCATCTCAGCGGCCTACGGACCGCAACTGCGTTGTCGGTGTTCTGGCTTGCACGCGGACAATTCAGTGAGGGCGAACGCTGGCTCACTCGCCTGCTTGCTCAGCCGGCAGCGGGACCCTCACCTGAGCGGGCAGCCGCGTTGTACTCCGCGTGCATGTTCGCCGCCGCGCAAGGCCGGATGCCTGCAGCGCAGGATCGGTTCGACGAACTGAACTTTCTTGCCGACGAACTCGACAGCACCGCCTTGCGGACCCTGTCCACGCACGCTGCCGGATACCTTGCGCTCTACGGCGGCCGGCCCGCCGACGCGATCGGAAGCTTCGAAGACGCTGTGATCGGATTCGAACAGGAAGGGAACCTGCTCAGAGAAGTCGGCAGCCTCTTCGGGCTCGCGCTGGCGTGCGGGCTGACCGGTGACGAATCCCACGCCGTCCGCTGCCACGAACGGATTATCGCGATAACCGAACCATTGGGTGAGTCGATCTACCGGTCGTATTCGCGGTGGGCGTGTGGGCTGGCGCTGTGGTTGCAGGGTGACTCGGAGCGGGCTGTACAACTGCTTCAGCAAGGTCTGCGGTTGACGCGCCTCGTCGACGATCCCCGCGGGTCTGCTTGGTGCCTGCAAACACTGGCGTGGATTTCCGCGGAGCGGCGCGATGCCAGGCGCGCGGCGGTGCTCTTGGGTGCGGCGGAGACGCTGTGGCAAGCGATGGGCAGCCCCACAATGCAGTTTCCGAATCTCGTTCGCTACCAGAAAGAATGCGAGCGACGCATCCGGGAAATGCTAGGCGCCAGGGGATTCGAAACTGAGTCAGCGCGGGGCCGCTCACTCAAGTCCGATGAAGCCATTGCCTTTGCCCTCGACGAGAAGAGCGAGCGAACCACACAGGACAATGATCCGGGTGTGAGCTTGACGCGCCGTGAGTGGCAGGTGGCTCGGTTGGTTGCCGAGGGAATGACGAACAGGGCTATTGCCGACAGGTTGGTGATCTCACCCCGGACCGCGCAGGGGCACGTCGAGCACGTTTTGGTCAAACTCGGCTTCACCTCACGAACGCAAATCGCGGCCTGGATCGTCGAGCGTGGGCAGACCCCGCACCCGTAACCATGCACGAAATCTATCTCCTACATGCCCTTTGCTATGGCAGGGCTGGTGTTGCAAGAGAACAGCTACGCACGTCTCGCTCAAAACACGAGGTGAGCACGTATTTGCTCTGGCGTGTTCTATGCGACCTGGGTGTCGGAGCTGCGCGCAGCACGTCGGCGGGGATTCCTGACGGATCCGCGGCGGCCGTAGCGTCGCTGATGGACCGGCTCGGCGTAACCCGGCCATCTCAAATCTGGTGTTGTGTCGGTGATGGTGGCGACAACCACCTTCCGGGCTAGGTCTGTTTGGCGGCGGCCAACAAGCAGCCCGCGGGGGCGGAGTGACGGCGGCACGCTCCCCGCTGCCGGCTTCGGCCGCGGGGAGCGAATAATGCAATTTTTGGGGCCCTACTGACTCATTCGTGGGTGATTCCTGCCGGGTAGTTGTGGTGG